>JBDLJP010000038.1:0-11592 GCA_039714295.1 Candidatus Fermentibacterota bacterium | reverse complement strand
TGTTTCTGCAGCAGGGAGCATCTTGCAGAAGTCCGAAGGGAAAGACAGAAAGCGGGTTCCGGAAGCGGCTACGACAGAAGTTGCAGGAACATTCCGCCCGAGGAAGCGGAAAAAAGAGTTGAATCGGGTGAGGAGTTCACCGTCAGAATGAAAATTCCGCTTGAGGGCAAGTGTGTCTTCAGGGATCTGCTAAGAGGAAAAATAGAGAAGGACTGGGCTTCCATTGATGACCAGGTCATAATGAAAGCCGACGGATTTCCAACGTACCACCTCGCTGTCGTTGTTGATGATCACCTTATGGAAATTTCGCATATCATCAGGGGCGAGGAATGGATTAACTCCGTTCCCAAGCATATCCTGCTTTACGAATTTTTCGGCTGGGAGCCGCCGGTATTCTGTCATCTTCCCCTTCTGCGCAACAAGGATAAGAGCAAACTTTCAAAACGAAAAAATCCAGTATCCGTTAACTGGTACAGAAAAATGGGTATCCTTCCTGAAGCCCTTCTTAATTACGCGGGAATGATGGGCTGGCACCTGTCGGATGACAGGGAGAAATTCTCACTGCAGGAGATGATAGAGAATTTCAGACTTGAGGATATAAGTCTCGGTGGACCGGTTTTCGATCTCGATAAGCTTCTCTGGCTCAACGGCAGATATATACGAGAGGATTTCCCGACCGATGAACTTCTGAACAGACTTACTGAGTGGGGTCTTAACAAAGACCACTTCCGAAGTATCCTTGATATCTGCAAGGGCAGAATGACCTGCCTTTCGGACTGGGGTGAGCTGACCGGTCAGTTCTTCACCGGGCGAATTCCAGTTGCAAAGGACAAGCTGCTGATGAAGGATATGGATGAAACCCAAACCAGTGAAATCCTTCAGATAATACTCTGGGAGCTGGAAAAACTGGACAGCTTCGGCAAGGAGAACATCTACCTGCTTTTCAAGGAGCTTTCAGAAAAACTGGATATTAAACTTAAGCATCTTACACAGCCTTTGTATATCGCTATAAGCGGCAAAACCGTCTCGACCCCTCTGTTCGATACGATGGAGATACTTGGAAGTGACATGACCCGCTCGAGAATCAGATATGCCATGGAAGAACTGGGAGACCTGTCGAAGAAGAAGCTGAAACTTCTGGAAAAGAAGTACAGTTCGCTGTTCGGGGAGAGCTGATACAGGCAGCCGGACTTGACCGAACAGCCCGCATACCCGATATTTGCGGCCTGAAATCAATGAATGCGCTCCCATCGTCTAGCGGCTAGGACGCTGGCCTCTCACGCCGGAAACCGGGGTTCGATTCCCCGTGGGAGCGCCATTCAAATATCCGGGTCATCACCATTCTTACGGTGTCCATTGAAGATCCGGAGTCACCTCTGGTACGTGAAGTCTCTCGAGAACTGCCTTACCTGAATCCGGAAGAGAGAGTGATCAAACTAATCACGATTGTACTTCAGGGAATACATCATGATATTCATACGTCCAGGCCCTGAACATCCAGCATCAATTCACAGACGAACGGGCACGGTGGTTCTGCTTGAAAGGATAGTTCCATGAAGACAGACCGGGAAGGAAAGAATGCAGCAATAGTGGTTGTAAGGTGGTCAGCTCGCGTACTCGGGTTGATCATGGCGGGTTTCTTACTGCTTATATTTGTCGGACAATCCCTGGAGTCTTATCCTCCATCCGGGCCAATTGAGCCGATCGCAGCAGTCGCATTAGCACTGATGGGTATCTATGCAGTGGCTATGTTCCTGGCTCTAAAATGGGAGCGGCCGGGCTCATTGCTTGGGGCGGCAGCCCTCGGAAGCTTTTTCGTCATACTGTTCCTGGGACTGCTTCCCGGAAATGTTTCAGGCGGCTTCAGTTCCAAGGGTATCCTCAATCCGATATTTCTGGTCTTCTGGCTACCGATCCTGTTGTACCTGCTGTGCATAAGACTCGAAAGGCGGGAAAGGGAACAATAGAAGGAGCTGTTCGATGGAAGACCTCCTATGGCAGAAGCGGCTGCTGCTGCTGCACAATGCCGGAGTGGTTTGCCACCACGGGGAACGACTATGCTCAGCGAGTTCAGAGGGAGCTTACCCTCCTGTACACATTTCTCCGTTTCTGACCCGGATGATGATCGACTCTGACCTGTCTTCACAACCGTATAACAGGGAAAATGGTATTCACGAGATACCGGGGTGTTTCCGCAACAAAGCCAGATCTGGATTCCGAGTCAGGATAATATGATATTATCTTCACGTATTACTCTATATCCTTATTGTGTTAACAGTCAAAATGGAATTGCTCTGTAACAGGTTTTAATGTATTAATTCATATGATGCAGCCACATGGATTCGAGCTGCCCATAGAAAAGGTTCAATCGTAATGTGCAGGTCGGGAGGAGGAATGGTTCATGACCGAAATGTATTTCCTGAAATCGAACTGGAACCTGCTTGATGGTTTCAGAAGCGACCAGTCAAAAGGAATAGATCATCCCGATGTTCAGAAACCGTTAGATGACGGAACACCTGTCATTGATCTTCCTGCCGTACAGCCCGGAGTTATTCCGGATATGAATATTCTGGAAGTTATCAACTCGCGAAGAAGCGTAAGAAAATTCACCGATGATCCTGTAAGCCTTGAGGAGCTCTCCTGGCTCCTGTGGTCTACGCAGGGTATCCAGAAAGTCCTCGGAGACGGAGTTGCATCTCTGCGGACCGTCCCTTCCGGTGGAGCGCGTCATCCGTTTGAAACATATCTTCTCGTTAACAATGTTGTAGACCTTAATCCGGGGGTATACAGATATCTCCCCCTCGATCACTCCGTTGCCTTTCTTGGAGAACAGATCCCTCCCGAGAAAGTAACCAGCGGATGCCTCGGTCAGACTTTCTGCGGAGACTGCGCTGTTACCTTCGTCTGGTCCGTCATCCCATACAGAACCGAATGGAGATACGGTCCTGTTTCACACAAGGTAATAGCGATTGATGCCGGTCACCTCTGTCAGAACCTCTATCTTGCCTGCACCGCAGCGGGTCTGGGTACCTGTGCTATCGGTGCTTACAACCAGGAGGAAATGGATTCACTGCTTGAATTCGATGGCGAGGATGAATTTGTAGTTTACATAGCTCCCGTGGGAAGAAGAAGGTAAACTCCTGAATGTGCTGATCATTGCTCTGGCGCTTGTCGGACTGCTGGACCCGTCAACTGCTGCAATAGCGATCCGGGATACAGCAGGCGGACAGTTATACTCTGACAGACGTCATGCGGGGCTCTACCTGCTTCGAATCTACGTAAGAGGAACTGATGGTTCAATATACTCCCGGCTTCTCATGGTCTGCAAATAGTCTGGAGGACTTAACCTGTTCTATCTTTTTCTCGCAATAACCTGCAGCACTTCCATAGCGCTGATATTCAAAGTAAGTGAATCCAGGAACATGGACCGCTATACAGTAACAACCTTCAATTACCTGATCGCTTCCCTGCTCTCACTCTTCTTCTTCCTTTCAAAGGGTATTAACACAGTGCATTTCACCGAAGCTTTCAATGCTTTTTCCACTGAATTTCCGGCAGTGATGAGCGGAGGAGAGTTCAGTCCCGCTGCCAGCGCCGGATGGGCGCTTGTTACCGGTCTTCCTTCTGGAGTTCTTTACTTCCTCGGGTTCATCTACCTCCAGAAAGCTATTAGAGAAAGCGGAGTATGCCTTGCCGGAAGTTTTTCAAAAATGGGAGTTCTGGTTCCTGTACTTCTGGCTATATTTCTATGGAATGAGCTTCCTTCCGAAGTGCAGCTGGCTGGTATTTTCCTTGCTTTGATCTCCATTCTGCTTACAAATATTGACCTTTCAAATCCATCAGGGACAGCGGGGAGTCTCAGACCCGTACTGCTTATACTCTTTCTTACGGTAGGCCTGTCGGAATTCAGCAACAAAGTCTTTCAGAGGTATGGCATACTTGAGATGAAGAGCCTTTTTCTATTCTTTGTTTTCACAACAGCTCTTATTATCAGCGGAAGTATATCCTTCAGCAGGAGGAAGAGTATCCATCTATCGCACATACTTACCGGCATTGCCGTGGGCATACCTAATTACTTCGCCTCCTTCTTTCTCATTCTTTCCCTGTCAAAGTTGAAAACTGCGATCGTGTTCCCTGTTTACAGCGCCGTAACTATTGTTCTCCTCAGTCTTACCGGCTGGCTGTTCTTCAAGGAAAAGCTGAGAATGCAGGATAGGATTGCTGTGGGACTTACTGTCACGGCTCTGGTTCTGGTAAATATCAGATCATGAGAAAGGCAGGAATCAGCGCCGCGGAAAGAACTGCTCTTCTCGGAACCCAGCCAATCGGCAGGCTTCTTCTGAGGCTTTCAGGCCCTGCCATAACAGGCATGCTTGTACAGTCCATGTACAATGTTGTGGACACTATTTTCGTCGGCAAGGGCGTGGGAACCCTTGCTCTTGCTGCTCTTGCTGTCTGCTTCCCTATTCAGCTGTTCCTGCTTGCCGCAGGCAAAACGGTCGGCATAGGCGCGGCATCGATTATTTCCAGAAAGCTGGGTGCGGGCAGAGAAAAGGAGGCCGGAAGAACAGCCGGGGGTTCTTTCGTCCTGGCGGCGATCTTCGGGATTCTGATATCCATCTCGGGACTGATTTTTCTCGACCCCGTACTGAAGCTCTTCGGTGCAAGCAGCAGTATACTCCCCCATGCGAGAGATTACCTTTCAGTAATTTTACTTGGAGGACCCTTCTTCACAGTAACTGTCTGCTCCAATAACATCGCAAGGTCGGAAGGCAATACCAGAACAGCCATGATAAGCATGTTCGCGGGAGCCGGGATAAATATTATTCTCGATCCTGTTTTTATCTTCGGCCTGAACATGGGTATAAGAGGAGCGGCAATCGCTACCGTCATAGGTCAGCTTTCCGCCTTCACCTGGATTACAAGTTACTTCTTAAGAGGCAGGAGTCATCTCAAGTTCGACTGGAAGCATCTCATTCCCGGATTGACACAGTCATTTAAAGTGCTGCGTATCGGATCTCCCTCCTTTGCCAGGATAGTGAGCGGAAGTATTATGGCCATAGCTGTTAACAACTCCATCATGCATTACGGTCATGAAATCCATCTTGCCGTACTCGGAGTGACCAACAGGATGCTGATGTTCGCCCTTATGCCCCTCTTTGGTCTGATTCAGGGGCTCCAGCCTGTCGTCGGCTACAACTACGGAGCCGGGTCATTTAACCGTGTAAAGAAAGCTCTCAAGTATGCTGTAGTATCAGCAACCGCTCTCTCCGGAGCCTACTGGGTTCTTTTTCAACTGGCTCCCGGTTTTATGCTCAGCCTGTTCAGCAGCGATGAGGAGCTTATCCGCTCAGGGGCTGGAATTCTGAGAGTGCTTGTTCTCATGATGCCTGTTATCGGTTTTCAGATAATCGGAGCGGGAACCTTTCAGGTTCTGGGGAAAGCCGGTATTTCCTTCATTCTGTCGATCTCACGGCAGATTTTCTTCCTCATCCCCCTTATGCTGCTTCTTCCTCATTTAATATCACCGCCCCTGAGCGGTGTGTGGGCTGCATTCCCGCTTGCGGACCTTCTGGCAACAGCTGTAACGGTCGTTTTCTTCGTTCGTGAAATCCGAAATATGAAGTTAGCACCTCTGTAAACGGTATCTCCCTATTGACTGTATCTATACTCGACAGTAAGATGTTAGCATGCAGTAAGATAATCCCATTTTACTATAAATATCGGAGGTATAATGAAATATATGCCTGTTATCCTTGTTCTGTTCGCAGCATTCGCAGGTGCAAGCAGCGCTGTTGATGCTCATACGGCAGCAGATATGGTATTCACAGAAATTCTGAACGATAACATCACCGGCAGATCAATCATGGTGCTGGACGAAATACTCCCTGCCGGTTCAATCGTTGAATCATGGCACGAGGAACTTACCGTTCCCATGGATGCCTACCTTGTCCTTATAGATGACATGGCCTACGCGAACTGGGAACATCCCTGCCGCTGGGTATTCGTCGGACTGAACGGTGAGATGGAAACTGTCAGAATGACAACCCCGCCGGGCGCTCTTGAACGAATGAATGTAAGCCATACATGTCTTCCGCAGGTTGATGAAAAGGGTCAGCGCGAGGAATTCATCGAATGGTTCACGCCCAACGTACAGTCCACAGGAGCGAATGCCGAGCACATGTACGCACTTATCATCTCAGGCGGAGCCAACATGGGGAACAACCACACCAGATACTACGGCGATGTTCAGTTCATTTATACCGTACTTGCCCATGATTACCTGCTTCCGGACGATCATATAATCGTCTGCTTCTCAGACGGGCTTAACCCGGCTCCGGATCTGTCCAACGGACTCAATTCCAATCCCGATTTCGATGGTGACACGGACGACGATATTATTTACTCTGCAACTGCGGCTGGTGTAGACAGCGCTTTCAGTGATATCACTTCAATGGTCGGGCCGGACGATCACCTTTTTATTTTCACGACCGACCACGGCGGTTCCGGGAAATCCCTGGACTCACCGCCCGAAGTCTTTTTGAACCTGTGGGCCAGCCAGCAGCTCGATGATGACGTTTATCAGACATACCTTGCAGCGATGACTTTCGCTTCGTGCCATGCGGTGCATGAACAGTGCTTCTCCGGCGGCTTTCTCGAGGAGCACCTTGCGGGAACAACCATTGCTCCAAGTTCTTTCGCATCGGCAGCCAACGGATACGAATCGAGCTGGGCGGGTGCCACCTTTCCTGAATACGATGAATACGTTTATTACTGGACCGGTGCCATGCACGGTTCCACTCCTCCCGCTACAAGCGTGCCCGGCGGAAGCCTCCCGGGAGACCCGGACATGAACGGTGACGGTCACGTCTCAATGTACGAGGCAGCCTACAGGGCTGAGGAATGGGATACATACGCACAGTCCGGTCAGGAACACCCGCAATGGGAAGATGATCCAACTTCCTGCGGTGACCTCTACTACCTGGGCGGACTCATTGGGGTCGGGATAGGAGAAGCCGAGTTTCCGGTTCTTCCACCCGTCAAACTCACCATCACAGGCAATCCGGTTTCAGCGGTTTCAACAGTGACCTTCAATCTCGGTAACCCCGGTCAAGTTGAAATTCTGGTATACGATATGAGCGGACATGTTGTTGACAATCTCCTGACCGATGATGTCGCGGCGGGACAGCATTCCGTCACCTGGAATACCAGTGAACTTGCAGCCGGTGTGTACATCGTAAGGTTCAAAGCTGACGATATCATAGAGAGTGTCCGCGCGGTCAAGTTCTAGCACTGATCTTCATTAACAAAACAGCGGGGGGAGTAATCCTCCCGCTGTTCTACATTGTTCGCAGGTGCTGTTTAAGAGGGTATGTAATACATTCCAGCGAATAAATACTTTAAGGAGGGAGCCTGACGGTTTGAAGATCCTTTTTCATACGATTGCACTGAACCGATGCGACCTGCTGAGACAGACCATTGATTCAATTGATACTCAATACGAGTGGGACTTGCTCCTGCACTTCGTTTCAAAGGATAAGGAGATAGCAGAATACCTCCGAACCGACGAGATAGCTCCGAATGCTGAAAACGAGTTCATTCACAGCATCGGATACAATATCGGTGTAGCACATTGTTTCAATGAGGCGCTTTATAAGGGATACGATGTGGGCGATTACGATTACGTGTTCCTTATCAACAGTGATATTCGCTTTTATCCCGGTGACATTGACAGGATGATCTCGCTTGCAGAGGCATCTCCGGATAAAGCACTCATTACAGTTAAGGGTACTCATGCCAAGCATGGAACTGATTTCGAGCGATCTCATGGGCTGGCTGCCAGCATACTGATGCCGGGAGCTTTCAGGGAAGTCGGATATTTTGATGAGAATATCTTCCCTGCGTACTTTGAAGACTGCGACTATTTTCAGAGAGTGCGGCTTGCCCGCGGCAAAGGATCAGTCAATGAGAATACTTCACTTGAGGATCCTGACAATCCGCTGGTCGCATGCCTCCTGACAGGAAAAACACATCACGAGGGAAGCAGTGTTATTTACTCTGATAAGAGAATGCTCAGACTGAACTCTTACTTCTATGACAGAAACAAGGAGTACTACATCTCCAAGTGGGGCGGGGCAAACGATCATGAGAAATACACAGTCCCCTTCAGCAGTTTTGATTCATTGAGAATTGATAGTGCGAACAGGGCTCATCCGTACGGGAAGATACTGGACAGAACAGGAGAGAATAAGCTCTATCTGGCTTTCGCGAAGAACAGAGGATTTCTTCAGCTTCTGATGCTGAAGGCATACAATTACTTCAACCGTTGAATCCTATTCGCCTTCACATTTCAGGGCATTCCTGTAAACCTCCATTGTGCCCCTCGCCGTATTCCTCCAGGAAAAACGCTCTGCCTGACCGAAACCGAGCGATATCAGCTTCGAGCGAATCCCTGCTGGATCGATCATCGCCTTAATTGCCTCAGCAATCTCCCCGGGACTATGCGGATCAACAAGCATTGCCGCATCTCCAGCTATTTCCGGCAGACATGATGTGCTGGATGTAATGACCGGGCAGCCGCATTGCATCGCTTCTATTACAGGCAGCCCGAAGCCCTCCTCAAAGGAGGGGAATACGAACGCAACAGCTGATGAGTACAGCTGAACAAGATCATCCTCTGACACTCCCTCTATCGTATGCACTGACGGATCTTTGAGGATGGTTTCATTATCGGCTTCGAAAGCCTCTTTATCTTCCCGGCTTCCCGAAAGGACGAGAACAAGATGGTTCTTACCTCGAATATTCTCTGGAATCATCGAATAGGCTTCGAGCATATTCGTAAGATTTTTTCTCGGATCAACGCGCCCGACAAAGAGGAAGTATGAGTTTGCGGAAAGTCCGTACCGTCTCAGGAGTGTCTTATCCGGCGCAAGAGGCTTGAATGATACTGATGCGGCATCATAAACAGGTACTATTTCGAGTGAGCGGGATGGATAATTGTTGCGCAAAGTCTCCACAACGTAATGCGACGGGGTAATAATGGCATACGCCCTTTTTAGCAGAACAGGTGTTCTGCGGATATAAAGCCTCTCAAGGTATGTGTCCCTGTACTGCGGCAGAGTGATGGGAAAGATGTCATTGATAGTTGCTATGAAGGATCCCGGTAATGCCGTAGCGCCGTAGGGATCTGTCAGATGTATGAAATCCAGTTTACGTTCATTCATCCTCCATGCGATGGAGGTTGCCAGAACAGTCAGCCATTTAAGACTGTCACCAAGCATTCTTGGATGCGGCAGGCCTCCGACAATACTGATATTCGGGCACTCTCCGAAGATGTTCTGTAAAACGTCTTTTTTTGAAGAACTGAAAGATGTGTAAAGCACAAACTCATCATCCGGAAATTCGATGGCCAGAGCCCGTACAAGTTCTCGGGTATAGGTTCTGATCCCGCTGTGCCCCAGAATATTGGTAGCGTCAAACCCTACTCTCACTCTTCCGTCCCTCTTTAATAGCTGATTTGCAGCGTTCGTATATATTAGTCTCAGACAATCGGAAATATATCAGCAAAGATGGGGAGAGCATAACATGAAATATCTGTTGATCTGTATCCCGGCAATCCTGTTGCTTACGGTTGCAGCCTGTGGAAACGGGCAGCCTGAGCCTGTTGCCGTTGAACCCGGTGAAGATACCGAAATTGTTCTCGAACTCGTGTTCATCGATTCGATCGGAGTGGAACTCGGAGATTCAAACTACGTTCTAGGTTCGATAGAAGCTTCCTCTCACACCCCCGATGGCAACATCCTTATTCTTGACCGCCCTGCCTGCTGTGTGCGTGAGTATACAACTGGAGGTGACTTCGTCAGACAGTACGGACGGAGAGGAACTGGACCGGGCGAGGTAGTAAATCCTCTGTCCATGACAAGACTGACGGACGGGCGCATTGTAATGCTGGACCAGCAGACCGGGGGATTGCACGCGTTCAGCCCCGAAGGTGACTGGCTCGGAATAACTGCGGAAATCAACAATGAACCGATACTCTGGATATCTCCAGCGGAGTCAAATACATATGTGGGAACCCACAATACATTCGACGTAGTGGACGAACAGCTACTAGTAACTGCTGTCGTAGGTAAGTACGAATCCAACTCCAGGGAGCCGATTATCACCTACTGGGAAAACACCTTTCCATTTGATTTCACAGATTTTACTGTTCTGATTAACGAGTCATACTTCGCCAATGTATTCACTTCGGACAGGCATGGAAATGTTTTCCTCGCGCAGAGGGATACGGAAGAATACCTTATCACCGGCTTCGATGTGAACGGAGATATCTTCGTTGAGTTCGGACTGGACATCCCGATGGCAGAGAAGAGTGAACGGGAGATAATCGAGGAAGCCGAGTTCTGGAACACCAGAGCAAGGAACATGGGCGCCAATGGACAGCTGAACTACCTGCCCGATACTTTCCGATGGAAAATTCATTCCATGGGAATCGATGATCAGCAGAGGCTCTGGGTAAGAAGGGGAACCGAGGAAACCCCAACCCTGGATGTCTTCGATTACGAGGGAAATCACCTCTTCACCGCTGTAATTCCCGGCATAACCGGGCTCCCGGGTCTTTTCTGGGAAGTTCATGTCGATGAATTCGGTATCCTTGCCTGGTCGCTTGACCCGCTTGACGGTTACCAGAAGCTCTACACAGTGAAACTTGCCGGAGAATAAACAGAAAAGCGGGGAGTAAAAAACTCCCCGCTTTTCAATGAACTGTTTCCAGCCAGGCTACTGAATGATCGCTTCGAGAGCGGTTACATACTGGGCGATTGTGGGTGTGGTTCCGACGATTCTGTCTATCTCCGTACCATCAGCCTCCGTTATTACCACGCACGGGATAGCCGATACATTGTACCGCTGGGCGTAAGAAGCAACTGAGGGATTATCCACATCAAGCCTCAGAAGTACAAAGTTCGAAAGAACCGGGTACATTTCATCGCTTGTGAAGTACTGCTCGCCAAGGGTAACGCAGGGACCGCACCAGTCAGCGTACATGTCTATAAGCAGTGGTTTTCCCGATGCGGTGGCTTCCGCACTTGCAGCATCAAAATCATCTTCAAACCATATCAGTTCGCCAGCCGTTTCTACAGGCTGCTCCGCGGTTATCTCACCGGCATCGCTCTCGGAGTTTCCGCACGCTCCAGTGATGAGTCCGGCAATCATAAGCACTATCAGATACTTTTTCATTATTTTCCTTTCAAGAGGTGTTCTTCATCGGTCTGCATCGTATATATACTGTAATATACATTGATTGTTCCAAACGTAACAAATGGAGACGGGATGAGACCGGTAACACCGCTTATTACAGTTGACGCGATAATCGAACTTACCGATGGAAAACTGGTGCTGGTGAAGCGGAAGTACACTCCTCCGGGGTGGGCTATTCCGGGAGGATTCGTTGATCCGGGGGAAAGCCTGGCTTTCGCCGTACGAAGGGAAGCCAGGGAGGAAACCTCCCTGGATATTGAGGTGGTAAGTATTTTCCATGTCTACTCAAAGCCCTGGAGAGACCCAAGGGGAGACACTGTGAGTGTAGTCTAC
>JBDLJP010000037.1:0-11816 GCA_039714295.1 Candidatus Fermentibacterota bacterium | reverse complement strand
ACGGGCCAGCTGGATATGCAGAACAACTTCTATTCAGCAATAGATGCATATGATCTTTACATCAACGGCGACTACGGAAACGTCAGAGGAGCCGAGTTAAATCTGGTCAGACGTCCCAGCGACTTCTGGTCAGGCAGCGTCAACTACACATATTCGGTCGCTATGGGAAAAAGCTCCTCAGCGACTCAGAACTACACCTATGTGTGGGCGAACTGGATCATTCCAAAGAAGGAATCTCCTCTTAACTGGGACGAGAGACATCGTGTAAACGCTGAGCTTGATTTCCGTATTCCCAGGGGTGAAGGACCAAGAATCGGTGACACTCCTGTCCTTGAAGGATTCGGTGTTCATGTATCCTGGACCTACGGAAGCGGATTCCCCTACAGCCCGGCCAACCAGGGAACAGCACAGCCCGTAATAAACAGCAGCCGATATCCCTGGACCACGATGACCACCCTCAGAGTCAACAAGACTTTCTGGATCGGTCCCGTAATCCTTGATGCCTACTGCCAGGTCAACAACCTGTTCAACAGGCACAATATTCTAGCCCTTGATCCGGCATGGTACGATGCGGACCAGGACGGCGACGGCGAGCCAGATCAGGATCCAACCGGTCAGATGGACGATCCATATGTGTTCAGCAGACCTCGCATGATCAGATTTGGTCTTGGATTTGAATGGTAGATTGAATTCTTCCGTCCGGTAACAGTTTTTTTAACTGTTACCGGACAAAAGAAGAAGGAGTGATAATAGATGCGAAAATTCCTGCTACTGTTCCTCGTGCTTTCTGCCGCCTTGTGGGCACAGCCCGGGGAACCCGGTTCCGATGCCCCCGCAGGTGAAGAAACTGCAGAGGTAACGGAAGAGCAGACCGAAGCGGTAGAAGAAGTTATTGAGGAGACGGTTGTTGAAGAAACAATCGAGGAAACTCATGAAGGTGAGGAGATAGAGCGGGCACAGAGCGCCAGTATGGATCTGAAGGATCTATTCATAGCAGGCGGACCCTTCATGTTCCCCCTTCTGCTCGCCCTTCTTATTGGTATCGCAGTATCGGTCGAAAGGTTCATTTCTTATAGAAAAGTCAAGATAAATGTCGGTTCCTTCCTTGAAAAAATGGGTGGATTCATCCGCAAGGGAGACGTAAAAGGAGCCGAGGAACTGTGCGAGCGCACAAGAGGTCCGGTAGCGGCAATAATGCACGCCGGTCTTCTGCGTCATGACAAAGGGCTTGAAGCTGTTGAGAAAGCGGTTGAGAGTTCCGGCGGAATCGAGATGGCATACCTTGAGAAGGGTATTGTCGTACTCGCTTCGGTTTCGAGCATTGCCCCTATGCTGGGTTTCCTCGGAACCGTTTCCGGTATGATCAGAGCCTTCGGTGAAATAGCCGCGGCAAAGAACGTTGAAGCAAGTCTGGTTGCGGGTGGTATTCAGGAAGCACTGATAACTACCGCGACAGGTCTTGTTATAGCGATCCCGATCCAGATGTCACATAACTACTTCATATCCCGGATCGGTAAGTTCGTTATAGATATGGAAGAGGCCAGCATATTCCTTGTGGATACACTGGCTGAAATGGAGCACCTGAAGCAGCTTTAAGGAGCATGGATGCGGATACGTAACAGACCGAGAGCAAGCGGGGCTATCCCCGACGCCTCAATGTCCGACATTGCATTCCTGCTGCTGTTATTCTTCCTGGTCACAACGACCTTCGAAGTTCAGAAGGGCATCTCCTACAAACTTCCTAAGAAGCCCGACGAGACAACCGAAGAGGTTGTAATCGACGAGACTAACAGGCTTGTCATGACCATCAAGCAATGGGGAGCCCACGAGTATGTGGTACTGATCGATCAGGCACCGCCCGATGGACCATTGCACAGAGCAAGAGCCGGAGAAGATGTAAGTCTTCAGGACACTACTCTGCAGAATGGCATAAGAACTCTGGCTGCGGAAAGGGCTGAGGCCATTAACGCAGTTCAGGACAGGCTTTTGAATAACCTGGAAGTTGCAAAGGGTCTTCCATCCGGAACTTTCAATTCCCTGGAAACCGCTATTGCCGCTGAAAATCTTGTAGCAATGATCCGTCCCGGTATCATAAGGACGTATCTGGGTGCAGCTACCCCGATGGAGGATTCCCCTGTTTTCGGTGAAGTTGCCTTCGGAGATACGCTGGTACTATCTGACGCAAGACAGGGCGACATAGCATCTGCGGTAAGAGAAAGCGAGCTTGTAGTCATCCTCAAATTCTTCCCTGATTGTGATTATGAGGGCATGGTGCATGCCCTTGATCTCCTGCGCATGAATGGTGTCAGCAGGACGGGAATCACGATTCAGCAGAGGATGGGAGGTGGCGCATAATGAAGTTCAAGAGCAGAATGAAAGTTGGAAGTACGATTTTCACCGGAACTATGGCTGATATTGTCTTCCTTCTTCTTGTATTCTTCATGGCTACCACCCTTTTCAAGGAAGAAGGAGGACTGAGAGTTCGTTTTCCCCAGGCGCATCCACAGGTAATGAGCGAACTGGGAAAGCAGTTCCTCACCGTAACTGTCTGGATAAAGCAGAGTGACCCCGGGAACGATAACAGTGAACTCGTTGCAAGGATCGGCGATTACGACATGCCTGTAGAACAGGTTGCCGAACAGCTGAGCCGATTGAGCAACAAGTTCTGGCGTGAGCAGAATCAGAAACTTGATGTGGTTGTGCTTAACGTTGATACAAGGGTCCCTATGGAAGATATTGTTGGTCTTTTTAACGATATGCGGTTCGAGGAAATCTACAGCATACAGTTCAATGCTGAAGATCTCGGACTGTACAATTGAAGGGGGGATAATGGCTGAGAAAAGAACGGACTTCTCGCATTCCTCCATTAACTTCGAACTGGGAGTAGTGATCGGGCTCGCCCTTCTGTTAGTCTTCTTCGAGCTCATCCCGCCAGGCGAGATGGGCAGGCTTTCCACCCGGACCTCGGACACTGAAATGGAAGCGGTTGAAACTGATATCGCTTTCGATGACACTGTAGAGGAACAGGAGGAGGAAGTCGAGGCAGAACAGGAAGAGTTAGAGCAGGAAACCGAAGAAATGGTAGAGGAAATCAATCAGGACATTACTTTGTCCCTTGATGCCGATACGACAGGACTGTCAACGGTCGAAACGATTGAGCAGGGAGAAGAGCTCAATCAGGGTCAGTCAGAGGAAATGGGCCCGCCGCGGTTCATGCCGGCGGAAGTATTTCCGGTCTGCACCTACCAGCCGCGTCCGGATTATCCGGAGATGGCTGCGCAGGCCGGAGTGGAGGGAACAGTCACCCTGTGGGTGTATGTAGACTCCAGCGGTTCCGTCTCTGATGTTAGACTGTACAACTCCAGCGGAGTAAATTCACTGGATGACGCAGCACTGTCAGCGGCATGGAACACAAGATGGACACCCGCTCAGAACAATGGTATTCCAGTAGGTGTCTGGACAACGTTCACTGTAAATTTCAATCTGACCAATTGATGCTGATATGATAGAGAATGGAATAGTAACTATTACAATAGATCGCGGAAACAGCGGAGGACACCCGGGATGGGTTTCCCTGCAGCCGCGAAATATGAATTGGAGGTGAAAGAGAGTATGAGGAACTCCAGGTACACTCGCGGGTTCCTGGTACTCACGGTACTTGCAGTGTTTACACTGACAGGTACCGGCCTTGCGAGGGAAGTGCAGGAAGTAGCGATGCCCGACCGTGGCAATGGACTAGATCAGTCCCGGCCACCAGTGGTAACGCTCCTGATGAACCTCAGCAACGTTTGGAGTGCCTTTTTCAACATAGGTATTTACGGTGATCCATGGGGAAACTTCCCTACAATGGAATGGCCGGGAGGAGAGGGCAGCAGCTATCTCTGGAGTGGTGACTTCTGGACCAGTTGCTATGGTCCGGTTACCATCCACGGAGACTCGGTTGCCCGCTGGGCAAGCTGCTGCGATTACGGCGACTGGGAGCTTCGTCCCAGCGTCGGTTTTCCAGCCGAGAAGCTCAATCCCGGACCGACAGCCCTTGAGGAAACCCACTACGGTTTTGACGACTGGGACATTACGCAAAACTCCGATCCTTACGGTATGTTCTGTTATACCGAGAACTACGATTGGGGAACCCCCGGCTATAACAACTTTATCGCCGCAGGTTACGAAATAAAACACTTCAGCGATGAAGGGAATCCGGGAGTACCTCTCGGCGCCTTTACACTCGCTATCAGAGGTGACTGTGATGTTGCAACAGCCGATATCACCGAGTGCCATCTCGATGATATGGTCTACTACGACGGCCATGCCATCTGGTGCAACGATCCGACCGCAACCTTCGAATACGAATTCGATGGCGGTCTGAAAGCCAGTGAACAGGATGATTACACTTACCAGCAGAACCCTGACAATCCGCTTCCCGAAGACGACCCCGAGAACATCTACTACTACTACAATTACATGGGTTCGGATGACATTCTGGATAACGATGTCGACGGTAACGGTGTAAGTGATCATTTCACTATCCTGTTCAAGACGATGGTAGCAACAGGTGACACCGTCTGGCTTCCTGCCAACACGGCGGGACTTGTTCCCTTCGCGAACGGAATGCCTCCTCATAACTGGCTGCAGACAGTAGGCGATACCGTTTATCACGTTGTTCCCCGTAACATGAGCTACATGTGGGACAGCGACAGTCCGGCATCAAGCTCGGATGACAGCGGTGAATGGTCTGTTACTCCTCCAGGTAATGGTTTTATCGGGTGGAGACTTCTTGATTTCTATATCGTGAAGGCTAACGGAACCACCGAAAGACCTGTCGATGTATACGACATCCCGATTCCTCTCTCCCATTCCTGGTGGAACTGGGAAAGCGATCCGGGCATCGATATGGAGAAGTACAACTACATGTGGGGTAAAAACCCTGACCTGAATGGACGCGAAAGTGCTCCCGCGTATTTATCGGACTGGGTAGGAAATGAATACGCACCCGATGCTTACGTACCGGATAATCCGGGTCCTTTCCCCATCGTGTACGATAACCCCATGGCACTTAATTACCCCGTATTTGACTACAGGTTCCTGATAACCGCAGGCCCTGTCAGTCTTGAAGACGGAGATGTGCTTCATGTCTCCGGCGGATGGATTGTAGACAGAGGTCTTGCAGGACTTCGTCAGTCAGCGGATGATATGCTGGATGCGTTCTACCGCGACGGCGGATGGGGCGTACCTTCGCTTCCGCCTACACCAGTACTGTTCTACAGTGCAGGCGATGGACAGGTACAGCTCGAGTGGGGTTCGAACGCAGAGACCTACAGCCCGCTCGGTGGATATAATATCTACAGAGCAACCTTCGAGCCCTCCGGTTGGACACTGGTAGCCTCTGCGGATCCTGGTACTTTCTCATACACAGACGAATCTGTTACCAACGGCTACCCGTATTACTATGTGGTATGCTCATACGATTCAGAGACTGAAGTTGAAAGCACCAAATCCAACTACAAACAGACAATAGAGGGAACTCCTATCGCAGTAGTACCGGTTGGCGGAGCAAGTACCAACTGGGTCGAGGAAGTCAGTGTAGTTCCTAACCCTTACAGGGGTTCTGCCGCATGGGAGCAGACATATCTTGATAAGATAGCATTTATCAATCTGCCCCCTATGTGCAATATTCACATTTACACACTTGCCGGAGATCATGTGGTCACCATTGAACACGAAAGCTGGAGCGGTCAGGAAGGCACAGCATTCTGGGATCTGGTCAGCAGGAACGATCAGGAAGTAACTTCCGGTCTCTACATTTATCGTGTTGAGACAGAGGAAGATTACGTAATCGGCAAGTTTGCCATTATCAAGTAGGAAAGGAGTGACCATGAAGTATACAGGAATTGTCCTGACAGCAGCGGTCGCCGTTTTCCTGCTGTTTCCAACTTCTGTTGAAGCCAGTTCTTTCGCTAAAGTAGGAACTTCCGGTGCGCAGTTCCTTAAGCTGGGACTGGGCGCACGTGGAGCCGCGATGGCTGGAGCTTTCATAGCCTCAGCAGACGATCCCAGCGCCGCATTCTGGAATCCTGCCTGCCTTGTACTGGTACCTGGAACACAGGTGCAGTTTACGGGTATGCAGTGGTTTGCGGATATCATGTATGGCGGTGCGATCGTAACTCATAATTTCAATGAGGTAGGAACTTTCGCTGCTCAGTTCGCAATGCTGAATTCCGGTGATATGGATGTAACCACTATAGCACAGCCCGGTGGAACGGGAGAAACTTTCGCATGCATGGACATGGTAGCAAGTCTCTCTTTCTCCAGAATGCTCACCGACAGGTTCAGTGCCGGAATGACAGTGAAGTATGTGCGGGAACAGTGGGATGATATTTCCGCCGCCGGAATCGCTGTTGATATTGGTACCTTATACGATACGGGCTTTAAAACCCTGCGTATTGGTATGACAATTCAGCACTTCGGTGGAGAAATCACACCCGATGGAGAATACACAACGTATTACAGCGGCGGTGATTCAACGGAAACATACGAATCTTACTCAATGCCGATGGTATTCAAGCTTGGTATGGCCATGGATGTTATTAACAGAGGCCCTCATTTCATGACGGTCGAAGTTGACGGTATCCATCCCAACGACAATGTCGAACAGCTTGCTATCGGTGCTGAGTACTGGTACAACAATATGTTCGCCCTTCGTGGCGGCTATCGTATAAACACAGACGAAGAAGGTCTTACCGCCGGAGCCGGATTCAATATCCCGCTTGGTGGACAGACAATATCACTCGATTATGCATATGCGGACTGGAACAGACTGGATTTGGTTCACAAAGCCAGTCTGGGGTTCGCATTTTAGCTGACTAGGCAATTTACGGGGCAGGTAACTATCCTGCCCCGGTCGGAAGGAATGAATGACACTTCTTGCGATGGTACTTACGGTTATCACAGGATTTCAGATCAACTGGAATGTTGAGCCTGCCAACGGGCAGGAGGGAAGCGGTGTGCATATCACTGTACAGTTACTGGAAGAGGACCTTCTCTTCGTAATTGAAAACGGCAGTGAAATTGCTTTCTGGGAAATCGCCGTTGCAGTAGATGGCGATTATGCCGCACGAAACAGCGGATCTGTTATCAGAAGTGAACTGCCGTGGATAGAGGATATATCGATTTCCGGTGTACAACCCGGAACTCATCTTCTTACAGTAATGATCGGAGATCTGGAAACAGGCAGAAGTACTGAATGGGAGGAAACCATTGAGGTTATCCAGCTGGACAGTACATCCTGGTCCTCAGGCAGCCTGCAGATCACAGGAGGATCCTATCAGAGAGCATCCGGAGTTACGGATGTTTTCTGGAACGTGTATCCTCCCCGGACGGAAGATGAAGAGGAAGCCGACTCTCTTGAAGCCGCATACGCCCTCCGGGACGGCAGCGGCATCACCAGAAGAGAAGGCTGGATGGATATGGTACTCTCTGACGGTGTTTACCGGGGTGCGGCATCACTTGATATCAGTAATCTCGATGCCGGCGAGTACGAGCTATTCGCCGTTATCGTTTCTGACGGTGTGATTGCAACTGCAGCAAGAACGGATCTGAAGCTGCTCCAGGCATGGGATGTCTGGGGAGAAGATCCTGATCTTACAGCATCACTGATAAGACCCATCGCTCACTCCTCTGAACTGAGGGAACTGGATGATGCGGAAGGTCCATCCAGCGGAAAAGCCGTCATGGCTGAATTCTGGCTGGAAAGAGATCCAACGCCTGTCACTGTTCAGAATGAGTTCCTTGAAATGTACCTTGCGAGGCTGGATTACATAGAGGATAACTTCTCAATGCTCAATGTCATGGGTATCAATACCGATCAGGGCTGGGTTTTCGCACTGCTCGGTGAGCCCGATATTATTGACTCCAGACCCCTCGAAGTATCTACTCTGCCTCTGCAGGTATGGACTTACTTCACGCCCCCGATAGAAGTGTTGTTCGTTGATCGAAATGGTTGTGGAACTTTTGAACTCGCAACTGATTGGGAGGAGGTTATGGTTATCCATGATAGGCATTAATCTACTCTTCGCGCTTGTTTACTGCGCAGTGTGTGCAGGCTCAGATCTTGCGTCTGTAAGCACAGGAGATATCCGTTTTGGACTGGACACAGCGCTGTTCAATTACACGGGAACAGAAACTCTGGGTCTTGAGATCTATGAGGAACTGAACCTTGACCAGTTATCATCTGATCAGGATTCCCTTGTTAACTTCACCACGACACTTGCTCTTATCTCTGAGGGCGGGGATACGACCGCCTATGACCGATGGAATTCCGAAACCATATGGGTACCCGGAAGATCCATTGTCAACAGCACTGTTCTACCGGTGATTCCGGGTAATTACTCTCTCGTAGTTACCATTACGGATACTGGAAACGGTAAGCAGGGTGTTGTAACCAGGGATCTGACAGTCGAATCCGTTGAAGTTCTAAGTGAGATTGAACTTGCCCGTGCACTGGTTCCGGCTCCGGTTGAATCAACAAATCCCCTTAGAAAGGGAGAATTGCTTGTATTCCCGGCAGCCGATGGAAGTTACATTCTTCCAGAGGAGCATATGGCGTACTATTATGTTGAGGCCTATAACCTTGGCGGTAGTTCTGTCCTGGTGCAGGGACGCCTTGAAACATCTTCCGGTGAAACTATTTTCGCCAGGCCCTGGGTATCCATGACGATACCAGACGGGGCTGAAGCTGTTGGACTGGTAGACAGTCTTGATCTCCGTGTAGCGCAGAATTCGGGTTTGTACAGAGTCGTTTTCGGAATTGTGGCACAACAGGACACTTTAGAGATGTCCAAACACCTTATTATTGGCCAGAATCTGGAATCAGAGAATGAATCCATCGGCGAAGCAGCTGCTGAGCTTGATGAATTACTCTTCCCTGACCATTTCAGACTCATTCTGTCTCATACGGAGATAGACCTGTTCGACAGCCTTGATGAGGATGCCATGCTGAGGTTTTACACAGCATATTGGCAGGGTGCTCCCGAACAACGCCTGGAATTCGAGGAACGCTGCGTTGAAAGCAGCAGATTCGCGAGTATTCAGAGAGATAGCTGGAGAACCGACCGGGGAAGGGTATACGTTATCTACGGCCCTCCTGATGATATTGAATCAGAACTCTTTCAGGGGGAACATATTCCTTATGAGATCTGGTACTACTACGGAAGCGGGAACAATAGTTTTGTTTTCGCCGACAGAAGCGGAACCGGAGATTACGAACAGGTTTATTCCTCAGTTGAAGGAGAAGTCAGTTATACGAATTGGGAGGATATGATTGCGCCAACCTCAGTCGGAGGCGGCGTATGACAGTCCTTGTAATGAAAGGTGATAGAGGTAAAATGCCTGAATACCGAAATGACAGAATGAGGCATTTGATTTTGTTCGTGCGGTTTACAGCCGCTGAAATAGGAGGTCGAATATGAGAATCTTTGCGGGACCGCACAGGACCGGTTTTATAACCGTCCTGACAGCGCTCCTGTTACCGGTACTGGGAATCGGTACGGCAAGTGCTGATATGGTTGTCGGGGACACTGTGATGCTTAAAGTTCCCGATCTCTCTGAGTTTCCCAATCCGATTGAGGAACATCAGTTCACATGCCGTGCCGTTACTGCAAATGCCTACTGGCTGGTACAGGATACAGTATCAGTTGCAGGCACCGGCCCAGGAGTGCTCGATACGATTGTCTGGAATAACCTGATAACACAGGGAGAACTGGACACTCTGACTTCAGAATTTGAAGGTGGCGGAGTCGATGTATATGGTACCGTCACAGAGTACTATGGAGCAGTACCGGATACAGATGGTGATCCTAAAGTATGGATTGTTATGGCAACCATACGAGACTTGTACCTGCAGCCTCCCACAGACAGAAAAGTCATGGCTTACGTTAACCCCGCTGATGTTGATACAACAGGCGAAAGCGGTGAATTCAACAATCATGACATTTTCTACATCAACCTGCATTCGTACACACAGAACCTCTCGGTTCTCCCGGTCGCCAAGGAACTGAGAAAATTCTATATACCCAACGGTCTCGGAATGCTGATACGTACAGCCGTCCAGCCCGTTGAGGAAATGTGGATAGTTAAAGGAATCGGTGCTACATGTCAGTATCTGTGTTACGGGATAACAAGAACAACCACAGGTAACTACGGCCTTGCCTTCAACCTGAAGCTGTTCGAGAAGAATCCGGACATAGACCTTACATTCTACCAGTCCATTGACCAGTCCTGGGATTATGGTACATCAAGGGCACAGGCATTCCTGTGGTTCATGTATCTTGCCCAGCGTGAAGGTGATGCTATACTGGAGACTATCGGTCAGTCGACCGGCACTGGCATGCTCAATATAGCCAATGCCATTGACCCTTCAGTAGCAGCCGATTCGGCAGTACAGGTCAACGTCGTTCCTATCTACAACGACTGGCTTGTCTGCAATATCACAAACAACCTCAGAGATGACATGAGCGGTGGAATCTACATGTACGATATCTTCGCCGATTCCGTCGATGCCTTCTCTCATACTAAACAGTCATCCGCCTTCGAAGGAAGATTCTCCACTGGTGATTATCCTCTTCCTGTATGGCTGCCCGAAAATGGAATGGCTGCTGCCATCTGGGCTCCTCAACTGGACGAGTTCGATGCGGATTATACTGCTGACCCGACTGTTTACTTCAACGGCGCCTATGCTGATGATGGAGGTTCCGGATCTCTTATCAACGGCGAATGGGTGGTATATATTGTTTCTCTCGATACCACAGCTGAAACCATAGTTTCCGTTGTTGAAGTAACTCTGAATGATCTGTACAACGGATCTTTCGAGTTAGCCGGTGACAATGCCTACCTTATAGTAACTAACAATAATGAAGGCGGTCAGTCAGGTCTGAGATACGTCCTGTCTCAGGATTCCGATGTTCCCGAAGTGCTTCTTGCAGTTCATCAGAATTCTGTGAACGACCAGTACATGACTCTCTATACTACTCTCTTTGACAGTATACCCGAGGGATTCGACTGGTACGGACCGATCTTCACTGCTTCAAACACCGATACCAGCAGTATATTTGAAATGGAAGAGTTTTACGGTACACTCTGGGATTGCAGATTCAGTGCCTGGGAAAGTGGAGACTATACACTCCAGGTAGCCGGATACGACAGCAGTGGTTTCACTGCCAGTACAAGTACGAACGTATCGGTAGGATACGTATCGGGCAACACTTTGTCACTGAACGTGAATGGTATCCATCTTGATGTAATGGCCGGAGCAGCTGCTCCCGGAACTATGGTCAGTCTCTGCGAATCAAGCATGCTCAATCTCTCCATGAACACGCAGACTCCTGTTGCTGATGCAGCGGATATGATGACCGGCATTATCGCTGGTCCAGTAAGTATCCCCAACATCAACTCAACCATATCCTTCCCGGCGGAAACTTCTGTTGGGTCTGTATATCGCTATACAGTAAACGGATGGGAACAGCAGGACAGTTACTATCAGGCTGGAAGAATGTACGCTATCGTTGCTGAAAGCGGAAACTACGCGTACGGAGAGGCACCTGGTGTTTACTCCCCGGAGATTCCCGCTGAATTCAGTTTCGGTGGAACATTCCCCAACCCGTTCAGCGCGGAGGCAGCTATAAGCTTCTCCCTGCCCTCAGCGGGACGTGTTAACGTAATTATCTACGACATGAGTGGCCGTGCTGTCAGAACTCTTTCTGACACTGAGATGCAGGCTGCTGAACATACACTCATGTGGGATGGTCTTGACCAGGCAGGTAATG
>JBDLJP010000036.1:0-11823 GCA_039714295.1 Candidatus Fermentibacterota bacterium | reverse complement strand
AAACTCTCTGGAAGAAAACTGGATGACCTGGTGGCTGGATCAAGGGTTTCCATTGACCGGGGGAAACGGGATCCGAAAGATTTCACCCTCTGGAAAAAAGCGGAAGACGATCATATTCTGAAATGGAATTCTCCCTGGGGCTGGGGGTACCCGGGCTGGCATCTGGAATGCTCAGCGATGTCGATGAGGTACATAGGTGAGACACTGGATATCCACGGTGGGGGGCTCGAAAACATATTTCCGCATCACGAATCTGAAATAGCTCAGAGCGAAGGAGCAAACGGGAAACAGTTCGTACGGTTCTGGGTTCACAATAACATGGTTACCGTTGACGGGCAGAAAATGGGTAAAAGTCTCGGAAACTTCACCCTTCTCAAAGATATATTCAGTAAATATCATCCCATGGTTGTCAGGCTCTACATTCTAAGGAGTCATTACAGGAGTCCGCTTGATTTCTCCGATATGGGACTTGACTCGGCAAAGAGCGGTCTCGGGAGACTGACCGCCTTCCGCGGAAGACTCGGCAGCTATGTTTCGGAGACTGCACCGGAACCCTCGGAGGAAATTGCCGCTCTGATTGAGAGTACCAGAGTCGCATTCCTTGGATCCATGAACGATGATCTGAACACACCCGGCGCGCTGGCTTCGATCTTTGAACTTGTGCGGGCCGGCAACAGTGCGCTTGACAATAACGATGCTCCACACGACAGAGCTGCTCTTGCCATCACACTGGATGAGCTTGCCGGTGAAGTCCTGGGTCTTGATCTGACCGGAGGTGATTCTTCAGCAGAGGACACTGCTGAACTCTGCGGAATCCTTGCCCAGACAAGAGGAATCCTGAGGGAGAACAGGATGTTCGAGTCTGCTGATCTCATGCGTAACAAGCTTGAAGCTATCGGATATACAACCAAAGACCTGCCCGGGGGAAAAAGCGAAATAGTCAAAAAATAGACAGATGAGAATGGAGGTAATTGAGTGATTATTACCTCCGTCCCCATTGCGTTCATTGACGCATCATGATAGTAATGATTATCATTAAAAACAGAGGGAATAACTGCTGAGAATGTAGTTGCCGGATCATTCATTTTGAGGGGGTATAATGAAAACACTTCTTCTACTGCTGGCAGGCTCATCTCTTTGTATGGCCGGAACCCTGCTATTCGGTCTTGATTCAGGAGTAACCGCTCCGTTATCCGCAAATGATAATCTCCACTACAACTCAAGTCTATATATCGAGCCCTCACTTTTTTTCCGTGTTTCCGAAAATACTCTGCTGTCTGCAAGTTTCGGATATGTTTTCCCCAGGGGAGGAGAGTTAATTGAAAATACGGGTATATGGGGTGACGTGTACGGTAATTACGATACACAGTTGCATTTCGTCAAGCTCGGATTGAACGGGGAACATGCTCTTGTAGACTTCAATGGAGGATTCGGGATCTGGTCGTATCGCACCGACCGGGATCTTGTCGGGGACTGGACGGCGGATTGACCTCCTGAACTGTCGGTCCGGCGGACCGATATCGGAGGTTACCTGGAGCTGGTCAGGGATATTGGAGATCAGACTGTAATAAAAGTTGAGCTTCAAGCTCCGCATTTTTCCAATCTATGGATTTCAATAGGCCTGGGTATACGCCTGGATCCGGGTTGGTGAAGCAATGAAGATATCAATGATCATTTGCCTGTTTCAGATATCATTCCTGGTTTCAGCCGGTATACCAGTTGAACTTGGTCCCGCCGGTCGAATTGTATTTCCATTCAGCGATCCGCCTGAGGTTATCCAGAATCCGGATGATTTCAACGGGATATTCTCTTCCGATGGCCCTGTATTCCTGGCTGGAGCTGCTGTAAGAATCCATCTTATCCCATCCATTCCCGTCGAAGTATCCGGACTGTTCGGCAGGTACGACCCTTACTTTGAGTACTCCGATGAATATCCCGACAATTCCGAAATTGAATTCTGCAGCGGATCTCTGACAATACTATCGCTCGGTTTTCAGAAAGAGCTGGGTGAAATGGTTTTGTCAGCCGGTTCGGATCTATGTCTATATCATGAAACATGGATGGAGATGGATTCCACCAGCTATGGAGGGTATCACAGAGAAGCCGGCAGTACAGCATTTGCTCCGTTTGCCGGAGTCGGCATCCATGCGGATCTGAATACACTCGAGCTCGATTTCAACATAAGAGTGCATTTCCCCGATCTTAATGACAGATGGCTGTCCGCAGGGTGCTCTCTGCTGTTTTTCTAGTCTGCATAGTACCGGAGTGTTTCTCTGATCTCCGTTTTCGTACAGGTTCGGGTGGATGAATCAGGGCAATGGAGAGAATTTGCATCCTTCCGTCCCAATCCCCTGATTACCCTGATTACTCTGAAAATTTCAATTGTATCAGATAATAATACAGATAGCTGCTGAACCTGTTCACTGTTCTGCGGTTGATGGAGGATGGTGATATAAGAGTGTCAGAGATGTAATCGGATTGATCTTAAAGTACATTGTGAAGTGAGTAGCAACAGGCATAACTGCAAGGGGATAGGGAGCTATTTCTCCAGTAGTTCAAGAACCCTGCTGAGAAGAATTTTCTCATCGTTGATGTTGTTTATATCCAGCGGAAGTGTTGATAGGGCATCAATATACGCCCGAATAACGGTTGCTTTTGTTATCCTCTGGGACCTGTGCTGTCGGTCTCTGTTCTGTGTTATGGTTCGAACGATTCTTGTCAGCAGCTCTTCCTGATCGGGTCGCACAGGAACGGTCAGTCTGACGCTTGGGGTGCAATGATTCTGTATATCAGAAATCCTGGAAATAAGACTCGATGATTTCGCAGTATCACTTTTCATATCAACCTCCGGGGGGGAAGATATGTTCTTTGACAACCGGAGTCAAGTGAAGTATGAAATTCCATAGTTATGAAATTAGGGTATTGACGCAGGGTTTGAATCGTTGTAAGGTTCTTGTAATTGAGAATAGGCAGGACTTGATAAAGGATTATACTGATGGAAACCATTAAAATACAATATTGTTGTTCTGTTATTATCACCGATCCGGTGAGGAAATATCTAATGCAGGCGAACGGCAACCTGAGGAAAGGAAGATAATGTTCATCTTCGGAAGATCAGGCGGGGGAACTGTTGGTCTTGATATCGGCAGCCATTCAATCAAAGTTGTTCAGTTGACGGGATCAAGCAGATCTTTGACACTATCCAGTTACGCTATACAGGAGTTGTCTCCTGGTACGATAGTGGATGGAGAAGTTGTTAACCGTGAACACTTGATTGATACGGTTCATGATGTAGTCCGACAGGCAGGTGTGAAGTCAGGTAGTAAGAATATCAACAGTGCTGTTTCGGGAAGAAGCGTCATCGTTCGAAGGATCCCGATGGAAAAGATGTCGGAGCAGGATGCCCGACAGGCTATTCAGTGGGAGGCAGAGACGCATATTCCGTTCAGAATAGACGAGGTCAGCCTGGATTTCAAGATTATCAATCCTGAGATCTCTCCTGGACAGATGGAAGTCCTTCTGGTCGCGGCCAAGAAAGAAGTGGTCGATCTTCACAGAGGAATTCTGCAGGGGGCGGGTCTCAAACCTTCAGTGATAGAACTTGAGCAGTTCTCTCTTCAGAGAGCTTATCAGCATGCGTACAAGCCCGGTGGTGATCAATGTGTAACAATACTCAACATAGGTGCGGAAGTTACGAATATGGTTGTTGTCCGGAATGGTCTTCCGAGTTTCAACCGTGATCTTTCCATCGGCGGCTCGAGGTTCGTTGAAGCTCTTCAGAGAGCTCTGGGACTCGAGTATGAAGTTGCATTGGGAGTGCTCAAGGGTAACGTGCCGGACGGTATATCTTCGGATGAAGTTCATACTGCCATAGGCAGGGTAATTGAAGAGCTTTCAACAAGTATTAGAAGGTCATTCATTACTTACCAGGCATCCGGTGAAAATGCAAGAATAGATAAGATGTATATAAGCGGAGGATGCTCTCTCATGCCCGGTCTGGCCTCAATACTGAGCGAACAGCATGGTCTCCCGGTAGAGCACTTCCAGCCCTTCAGGAATATCACAATACCTGAAGATGTCATCAGTGACACCGAAGTTGATTCCATGAGTGCTATCCTCGCGGTTTGTGTCGGCCTTGCTCTGAGAGGTTACGAAGCCAGCATGGTTGATATTAACATTCTTGAAGAGCCTGAAGGCAAGAAAAGAAAAGCTGCAGGTGGTGCCCCGAAAGAAGTTAAATCAACAGCACTCCTTACGGTCCTTTGCGTTATTCCCTATCTTGCTCTCATCGCCGGAGGGATAATCGCGTACAAGGATTATCAGGATCTCAAGGCTCATGAAGTTGAGGTGAACGAAGAGATCGAGATGGTCCAGGAACAGATTTCACAGCTGGGTATTCAGATGGACCAGCAGGCAGAAGCCAACAGGCTTAACGCAGCTGTAGAAAGGAAACTTCAGCAGATCCTCGAACTCACACTGAGACAGAAATACTCAGTTTACATAATCGAGTATCTCTGCAGGGCTGTCTACCCCGAAGCAATTACACCGGGCAGCCGCATTGATAAGGGTATTTACCTTACCAGTCTAATGCTTCTTCCAACAGAAGTGTACATTACAGGTGTTGCTAAAACCTGGGGTGACATAATCGAGTTCCAGCGTGATGTTGCTGAAATCATGCCGGATGGAAGAACGCCGTTATTCACTCTTGATGATTATGGTCAGACTTATACACTTGCTTCCGAGGCAAGCAGAACTGGAAGCAGAAGATACAATTTTGAAATGATGATCGGAGTGGACCCCTTTGCGCTGTCGTCACTGGTTGGAGAGTTTGCCACTGATTCGGGGGTACTGATGGAAGCTGTTGAAGAATCCGAAAATACTGAGGAGAGTCCTGATAATCCAGGGGAGGAATCATGAAAATATTCGCAATTTCAGTTTTAAGTCTGCTGGTTATACTGGCAGTCGCGGGATGTAACCCTGTGGGGATGGACAAAACACGGGTTTACGTAACAGGATATATTTATACTGATCCCAGCGAAACTACCGGAGCCGAAGGCATAGGTGTAGCAACGACGGATACTCAGGAATCGTATGTCACCGAGACGAATGCCAACGGTTCTTTCTGGCTTGAGGTTCAATTCTACCCGGAGACCGGAATCAGCGGGACTTCACAGGGCGGAATCCCGGGAAGTGTCACTTTCGGACTTCGTGCCTATGATGAATCGGCGAATGTGTACTACTACGGCGGAACCGAAGAGTTCACATTTACCGTATTCGGAGGCGATACTCTGAATTTGTACTCAATAAATCTGAGTATGTTCAGCGCCAAATCCGGCAGCAGGTAATAAAGATGGAATACTCGTCACACATCAAGCATTCAGATGATAGAGGGGGTTTGGTATGAATGCCTATTTAAGAGACCCCAGGTTCTACATACTGATAGTCGGTATTCTTCTTGTCATCGCATTGATTTACCTGTATCCCCGGGAATTTTCTTCCGAATTAAAGATGAATATAGAGCAGGCAGAACAGAATCTGGAGATGAAAAGGGCTGAACTCATTTCACTGCAGTCGGGAACAGCATCAGACATGGCGATAACTGAACAGGAGATCAACCGCCTGACTCAGCAGCTTGCTGAACTTGACCGGTATCTTCCAAGAAGCTACGACCAGGATGAAATAATGGATATGCTTACCGAGAATGCTGAGAACAGCGGTCTGCAGATCTATTCTCTTACTCCGCTGCCTCCAACCACTGAGGGAGACTTCCTTGTTTACGGATGGCAGATGCAGATCACCGGTCGTTTTCACAGACTGGGCGTATTTCTTGATCAGTTGACACAGCAGATGATGCTGACCGCAGTTACAGACCTGACAATAGTTCAGAAAAAAGCTTCTGATGGAAGCTACGACAATATGGAGGCTAATTTTACAATTTCAGCCTTCGTGCAGCCATAAGGAAGGGAGGATAAAGAGATGAATATCTCAAAACTTATTTATACAGCCCTCCTTACAACTGCTGTAGCATTCCTGTTTTTCGGCTGTGGTGAGAGTACGGATGAAGCAACCGAAACGGTTGATCATTCTGAAGTGTCAATAACTGTGGTATCCAGTTCTGATGTTTACGGCTGGATAGAAATGACACTTTCGCAGGCTCCTCCCATTATGGCTGAAGCAGGTCAGGACGACACCTGGCTTCTTTTTGAAGGCGGTACACTTTTGCGGTTCAGCGGAATCGATGGAAAATGGAAGGCATACTCCCTTGAGGATGTCAGCCAGGTCATTGATTTTGATCTGAACGGTGAAACTCCCGCTTTCATTACAGATAATGAATATCTCTTATTTAACCATAACAGCTGCGATGCTGTTTCTGAAGTTCTTCCCGAAGATTTCTCTCCGATGGAGCTTGAGATAAGTAATGACGATATAGCAATTCTGAGTGTTAATGGCGATCTCGCGATCAGAGAAGAAGACGGCTTTGCAGTCTATGCAGCTTCAGAGGAACTGAATCCCAGCGGCAACCTTCAGCGGATAGGTCCGGACTGGATATTCGGTCTTGAGGGAGGCGGTCTGGCACTGTTTGACCCCTCGGTTGCTCTCTGGCAGTTCGAGGATTCCCCGGACGCTGATATACTGGCTTCGTCAGATAATATTCTCTTCATCGGCAGCAACGATACTATCTATGTAAGATCCCTGCCGGGAGAATGGAATTATCATACTGACGGCCTGCTGTTCGATGGGGGTCTTGTTCTCGCTGAGAACGGCATCTCAACAGTAATGTCTCCGGGGGAGATAATCGCTGAGACTCCTTCATTTGAACCGCTGAAATTGTTCGCCATGCCCGGTTTCCAGCAGCCTGTATGGGCTATAGATGAACTTGGAATAGCTGTCTACAGCGGTCTGGGTACAGTAGAAACCAACCTTCCTTATTACGATACCCAGCGTGTATCCTGTTCAATGGCAGGGCAGTCTTCAAGCGGAATGCAGGGATCAGAAGAGTCGGTAGATGATATTATACAGGCAGGTGGTGCTACATTCAGAATATATGAATCTGTTTCCATCAGGCCCGATCCGTTCACCGAATTCTCTACAGAGGGAAGGGATGCCAGAAGGGAACTTGATGTTATATCGGTAGAGGAATTCAGACTGGTTGGAATAACGCTTGACCCTGTTGGAGGAGATCAGGCAATGGTGGAGGATGGAATCGGTGTGTCATACATCCTCTATGAAGGAACAGTTCTTGCCAAGAATTCCCACGTTGCCGAGATTACCAGTAATGAAGTTATTGTAATTCAGGATGTTATTGTTGATTACAGCGCAAGAGGTGGAGGGGAGACCACGATCCCCACCATTTATTCTTTGCGTTTACATGAAGAAGGTGGTTTGTGATGCGTCTCTTAACCGTATGTAGTCTACTGCTTTTGCTGGCTATACCAGCGGCGGCGTACAGGGTTACCGATATTTCGGTAGTGCCCAGCGGCGACGTGACCCTGGTCACACTAACCGCTGATGATGCTATCTCGTACGAAAGATTTCTTCTGACTGATCCCATGAGGATAGTTCTGGATATCGGCGATGCCGTCCACTCTCTCCCGTCGATGGATTTTTCCGTCAGCAGGGGAGCAGTTCTATCCGTAAGAACAAGTCAGTATAAAGCCCCGCCTGACGGGATTGTCAGGGTAATTATCGATGTAAACGGTGAACTTCTCAACTACAATGCAACAATTGACGGGAATCAGCTTGTTCTGGAAATTCAGACAGACCCTACAGGCATACCGTTTTCGCCCTGGTCAGCATCTTCTGAATACGTTCAGCCTGTAGTGACCGGAGGAGATGTCGCTCCGCTTTCATCTCCGGAATACTCGACTGTTTCCGGTCAGTCACCGGCTACATCAACAAGAGGTATCCGCATAAGCGAGGATCACCGTCAGATTGAGGATGGATTCCCGGTGGAGTGGTCCGGAACCGGCGGCAGAAGAGTGACCATCGATGTTGTAGATGCAAGTATTCGAACTGTTATGCGCTCTATAGCGGATGTGAGCGGTTTGAACATCATGCTTCCAGAGGATTACACAGCTTCGGTTACAGCCCGTCTGCAGAATGTCGGCTGGAGGGACGCCCTTACAGCAATTCTCAGCTCCCAGGGACTGGTTGCCAGCATGGAGGGCAACGTTCTGCGCGTACTGCCGAGAGATCTCTTTTACTCAGAGATAAACCAGATGGCCCTGACCCGTCATGAAAGAGAAAACCTTCAGGAACTCCAGACCGAGATATTCGTGATCAGATATGCTACTGCTCATAGCCTTAATAACGCTTTGGGCACAGCTCTCTCCGATAGAGGTCAGATATCAATTGATGACCGCACGAACTCTCTTATCATTACGGATATACCTTACAAACTCGAGGAAGTCGGCAGACTTCTCCCGATACTGGACAGCCCGACCGCCCAGGTAATGATAGAAGCAAAGCTGGTGGAGATCGATGCGAGTTTCGCTAACGAAATGGGTATTGACTGGTCTCTTGGAAACCTCTCCAGGACGAACGAGCTTGTGCACGGAGGAGGCAGTACCGGCGGTCTCGCGGTTGGAGATCCGAGTGGAACATTCTCCTTCGGTACAATCACAAGTATGTTCGATGTGAATGCTGTTCTTACTCTGCTTGAATCACAGAATCATGCACATATACTCTCAGAGCCGAGGATAGCGATAATTGATAACATGACCGGTACAGTCATGTCCGGAAAGGAAATACCGCTCACCCTTCTCGATCCCAGCGGAAATATCTACATACAGATGTACAATGTTGGTGTTGAACTGACCGTTACACCTCATATCAATGCTGATAACAATGTAACTCTTGAATTGTATCCTGTTGTAAGTGAGCTTTCCGGAGAGGCTACTTCTTCCAATCAGCCCATCATTCTCACCCAGAGCGCTAATACAACCCTTATGATAGATGATGGTGCTACAGCTGTTATCGGCGGAATAATGAGAAGCAAGCAGACAACTGTAAGAAGAGCTATCCCGATACTGGGCAGCATTCCACTGCTGGGTGACCTGCTGTTCTCCTACAATTCCGAACGGGAAGAAAGTACCGAGCTTGTAATATTCGTTACTCCGCATATTATCAGGCCTTACTAAAACAAGGCTACTGTGATCAGACTGGGGCGGGGAAAGTGGAAAGGCCACATTCTCCGCCCCTCGTCCAGCCTCTGCAGACCTACTTCATCACTTCTGCGGGGAGCATTTCTGGATATCGCCGGAAGAGCTCTCATCGAATCTGCGGTAGTGTGGGATCTTTGTTCGGGAACTGGTGCTGTCGGTCTTGAAGCCCTCAGCTGGGGCGCATCATATTGTTATTTTGTTGATAAGAACCGAAAAGCAACATCACTGACGCGAAAATTTCTGCGGGAACACAACGCTCTGAATGATGCGGCGGTTATTACCGGGGGACTGAGAGAGTATATTAAAAACAGAGATTCAGTACCCGATATCGTATACATTGATCCGCCATACGCGTACACCAGACTATACGAGTGGATAGACAGTATTGAATGGAATGATGTTATAAAGCCCGGCGGAGCGGTATTTGTAGAATGCGGAGAAGAAGGTATGATGAAGGAGGGCTGGAGAGAGAGGAACTACGGAGACAGCTGTTTATGCTGGAAATTAATGAAGGAAGTACAATGAGAATAATCTATCCCGGTACATTCGATCCGCTGACCCTCGGACACCTGGATATTATCACACGTGCATCAGGTATCTTCAGTGAGATCGAAGTTGCCGTTGTCAAGCGAACTTCAAAATCACTCTGCTTTTCGGTGGAAGAGAGGGTAGATCTTCTCACAGAATCTCTTAAGGAAATGAACCTTTCAACCATTAAAGTCTCTTCATTCGATTCCCTGCTGGTTGAATATATGAATAAAAAGAATTATCGTACCTTCATCAGAGGTCTCCGGGCTAATTCCGATTTCGAGTATGAATTCCAGATGCAGTTGATGAACCGGAGACTGGCACCCGGGATAACAGGGCTTTATCTTATGCCATCGGAGGACAAAATGTATCTCTCTTCCACTCTTGTAAAAGAGATAGCAGAATATGGCGGAGATCTTTCAACCATGGTTACTAAGTGTGTAAAGAAAGCACTTGAAAAAAAATTCCAATATGCCGAAGGAAACGGATGACTATGAAATACTCCAGCACCATTATGTCACTATCACCTTCCGCAACACTGCAGTTAAGTGCGAAAGCAAAGGAACTGAAGAAATCGGGAAGGGATATCGTATCACTTACGGCAGGTCAGCCTGATTTTCCGACCCCTGTTCCAATCGCAGACGCCGGGATAAAGGCAATACTGGATGGGAAAACCGGTTATACTCCAAGTACAGGCATAAATGAGCTGAAAGAAGCCGTCGCAGAAAGTTATTCCAAGAGAAGGAATATCGAATGGAGTGCTTCAAATGTTGTAGTAAGCTGCGGAGCGAAGCACAATCTGGCTAATCTTATCAGAGCAGCAGTGAATCCCGGAGACAGAGTACTTCTCCCGCGACCGTACTGGGTCAGTTATCCGGAGATGGTAAAGGCGTCGGGAGCAATTCCGGTTCTGCCGGAGACATCCATGGGACCTGAGGAGATTCTTAAAGCAGCGGATATGGGCGCGACAGGTCTGCTTCTTAACTACCCATCCAATCCATCAGGATACGTTCCATCCGCTGATGAGACCAGAAGCATAGCAGATGCTATTGCAGAGACGGAAATGTGGGTTATTTCGGATGATATTTATGAAGATCTCGTATACACTGAAGGCGGGATGCCCCACATCCTTGATTACAGACCGGAACTAAGCTCGAGAACCGCTGTTGTGACAGGTGTATCGAAAACTTATGCCATGACGGGCTGGAGGATTGGTTATTCACTCGCTAATCTTGAATGGTCAAAACTCTCAGGCGTATTACAGGCGCATTCCACGTCAAATCCGAGCTCGATTTCTCAGTGGGCAGCCCTTGCAGCAGTTGAAGGAAAGGCTGATAAGGAAAAAAATGAGATGTACCGATCTTTCAGAAACAGGCGGGATCTGATATGTTCGAAACTCTCGGATGTAGCCGGTTTGCAGTTTGAGATACCGGAAGGTGCGTTTTATGTATTTCCGAGACTGCATGCTGTACATGATTCTGCAGAATTCTGCAGCGAGCTGCTGGAGGAAGAGGGACTGGCGGTAATACCAGGTTCAGCATTTGGGGCTGAAGGATATATCAGACTATCTTTTGCAGCGTCTGATGATGATATTCGGGAAGGCGTGAGCAGATTAAACAGATTCCTGCGCAGGAGGTACACTGTATGATTGTCAACTGTCCTAATTGTGATAGTAAATATAACATTCCCGAGAATAAAATTGGAAACTCGCCCAAGCGCTTTCGATGCAGGAAATGTTCTGAGATATTCATTATTAATCCGCCAGAGGACAAAGCAGCAGCAAAATCAGACGTATCCATCCATGAAGACAGTGAACAGCAGAGAGCCGCCAGATTTGCAAGAGTACTCGCAAGTGACATGCTTATCTACAATCGGGAATTGATAGATGAAGCCAGGAAAAACGGCAATCTTCCGGAGGTAATGAGCGGGGAGATTCAGAAATCCTGGGATTTATGGAAGAGCAGATTCCCGGAAGAATGTGAAAGGGATCCTGATATTTTCAGCGATGCCCTGAATCAGTTTCTGGCAGAGGGAGAAAAAATATTCAGAAGTCAGGACTATTTCTGATTTTCAAATATCTCCATTCATCCTGCTGCGGACCATCCTGAATACAATGTGGCATAGCATAAGA
>JBDLJP010000035.1:0-11980 GCA_039714295.1 Candidatus Fermentibacterota bacterium | reverse complement strand
TGATTACAATTGCTCCTGAGCGAATGGATGCGACTTCTTTCTACGATCTGGCAGCAGTACCGCTATGGCTTGCTTCCGATGAAGGCACTGTTCTCATGCTTGACAATCCGACTGAGCTTGTGTTTTCCAGCAGAAATGCATCTCTGGAGAGGGCTTTGGAGAACCTGGAGTTAAAAGAGGGGCAGAGGGCTATCTGAAGGGCACCTGCCCGCACCGGCATGATTTCATCCAATAACTTACTATATTCAACAGAAGGGGGTGGATATCTCCGGTATGAGGATATTGATCGTTTTGGGAAATGGATGATTTGAGGTTGGATATGTACAGAGACCTGGTGGAGAAACTCGTTCAGAAGAACGATTCGAAAATACTTCTTGCTGTTATTGATGGGGTGGGAGATATATCGATTGATGAACTCGGCGGAAGAACACCTCTGGAAGCGGCTGAAACTCCGGAGATGGACAGACTGGCGCTGGAGGGAGCACTCGGCCTTCATACTCCCATAGCCAGGGGTATTACTCCCGGAAGCGGACCCGCCCACCTGGGATTGTTCGGGTACGACCCAGTCAGGTATCAGGTCGGCAGAGGAGTGCTGGCGGCATTGGGGGTCGGTTTTAAACTGCAGCACGGTGATCTTGCTGCAAGGATAAATTTCTGCACACTTGATGATTCGGGAGTTGTAACCGACAGAAGAGCGGGTAGAATATCTACTGAAAAATGTGTTGAACTTGTTGGATTGCTTACAGATATTCAAATCGATGGTGTTGAAACATTCGTGATCCCGGTCAAGCAGCACAGGGCTTGTGTCGTGTTTCGGGGCAACGGTCTTATCGATGATATTGAGGACACTGATCCCGGTCTTGTGGGTCACAAACCCGTTCCTGTTACAGGTTCCGGCAAATCCCGCACCGTCGTCAGGGATTTCCTGGAGAAAGCGGGAGCAATCCTTACCGGTCTTAAACCTGCTAATTTCCTGCTTCTGCGGGGATTTGCCCTTCATAAGGAGTTTCCCCTGATAGAGGAACGGTTCGGTCTGCGCGCAGCTGCGGTGGCGCTGTATCCCATGTACAGAGGGGTTGCCGGACTGGTAGGTATGGACATCATGAAATGCTCACCTGAAGATATCACCGGGCAGAAAAAGGCTGTGAAGAAAGCCCTCGACAGCGGTCATGATTTCATTTTCCTTCATCATAAACCCGCTGACAGCGCGGGTGAGGACGGGAACGTTCAGGCCAAGATAGCTGCTATTGAAAAATTCGACAGGACATTACCCTCATTCGTGAATCTCGGCTTTGAAGTGATCTGTATTACCGGAGACCACAGCACTCCCTGCCCGATGAAGCTCCACAGCTGGCATCCTGTACCTGTACTTATCCATGGAGGGCCGCAGAGATCGGGTTACAGCTCCGAATTTACCGAGAGGCAGGCCGGCTCCGGATCGCTTGGATTGTTCATGTCAACGGATATTCTTCCCCTTCTTCTGGCATCTGCCGGGAAACTGGCTAAATTCGGCGCCTGATATGAAGGTTACCGGTGCCCTTGTTGCATTGTCGGGCGGAGTGGATTCCTCCTATGCACTTAACCTGTGCGTAGAACGTTTCAGTCATGTAAGAGCAGGATACGTCGATACTGCAGGTAGCGGTATTCCACCTGAAGTTGAGAATACTGCTGGTGAGGCAGGAGTTGAGCTTGTGGTGGTAGACGCTGCATCAAGATTCCGGCGTGAGGTCATTCTCTGGTCTGAAGAGATGCTGCTGAAAGGCCTGACGCCAAACCCCTGCGCCAGGTGTAACGCAGAAGTAAAACTCCTCTCCCTGTATCAGATACTGAAACCTTCCGAAAAGCTTGTCACAGGTCATTACGTCCGGAAGGATGGAGATCTTATCAAGCGCGGTTATGACGCAGATAAAGATCAGAGTTATTTTCTCTCCCTTGTTGGAAGTGATGTGCTGAGAGAGTGTATTTTCCCGCTCGGAGACATGCTGAAAGAAGACGTACGCAAAGAAGCGCTGCGTCTGAATATTCCGTTCAGGAGAAAAGAAAGCATGGACCTCTGTTTCAGTTTTTCAACCGGGGCGGATAAGCCTGGAAGCGTGATGGATACCTCCGGCAGGGAGATAGGAAGACATAAAGGAACGGAGAATTATACCATTGGTCAGAGGAGGGGACTCGGAGCGTATGGAAAACGGATGTATGTAGTTGCGATCAACTCCTCTGAAGGAACCGTAACGATAGGCGTAAGGAAGGATATCCTCGCGTCGGGATGCACAGCGGTGAAGATGAACTGGTTCAGAAAACCAGCCGGTTTTCCATTTGAAGCCCTTGTTCAGACCAGGTACAGGAGAAAACCGGTACCGGCGATCCTTGAAAACAGGGATGGAAGCCTGCATATTGAATTCAGCAGGCCCGAAGAAGCTGTTGCGCCGGGGCAGGTATGTGCTGTATATCTGAATGCTACTGTGATAGGAGGAGGGATCATCTCATCAACCGAACAGCCTGATTGGATTAGTGATGCAGAATAAACAGGTCAGCGAGATATTAAGACTGAAGGATGAAAAAAACGCAGTGATCCTTGCCCACAGCTATCAGCCGCCGGAAATCCAGGGTATAGCTGATCATGTTGGAGATTCCCTGGAACTGAGCAGAATAGCAGCGTCAACCGAATGCAGTGTGATCGTTTTCTGCGGAGTTAAATTTATGGCTGAAACTGCACATATTCTCTCCCCTGACAAGACAGTCCTTCTTCCCGAGCCTGATGCCGGGTGCCCTCTCGCGGACTGTATTGAAGTGCCTGCCCTAAGGTCTATGCAGGAACTCTATCCCGATGCCCTGACGGTTCTGTACGTCAACTCCCCGGCAGATGTAAAAGCTGAAAGTTACGCCTGCTGCACTTCCGCTAACGCTCTTGCTGTGGTTGAAAGTGCACCGTCTGATGAAATTATTTTTGCGCCCGACAGGAACCTTGGAACTTACATATCAAGAAAATCCGATAAAACCATCCATATCTGGAATGGAGCCTGCAGGAGCCATGCAATCGCGGATCTGCAGGATATGAAGGCCAGAATGGAGGAATGGCCGGATGCCGAACTGCTGGTGCATCCGGAAACCCCTCCAGCAGTATGGGAAATTGCCCATGCTGTTCTGGGGACTGGAGGTATGATCAGGTATGTTGGAGAATCGAGTGTGAAAAGATTTATCGTAGGAACTGAAGAGGGGATGGTTCACAGACTCAGGACACTCTACCCCGACAGGGAGTTTACAACAGGAGGAAATATCTACTGTATCAATATGAAAAAGATAACCCTGCAGAAAATTCTTGATTCCCTAACGAACCTGGAGCCTGTCATCGAACTTGCACCCGGCATCAGGGAAAAGGCTTTCGAAGCAGTGGCAAGAATGACGAAGGTAACCGGATGAAAAAACCTGTAATCGGTGTTGCCTTCAACTGGTACAGGAATGATGAATCCACGGCTCCGTCATACGGGAAATGGCTTTTCGGGCTGAACCAGAGCTATGCGAAACTGCTGTCTGCGGCAGACGTTATCCCAATTGGTATCATTCCCACTTCAAAGGACCTCGGAGATGTGTTGGATATCGTTGATATGATACTTCTTACAGGTGGTCCTGATCCTGATCCCGAGCTGTACGGTCAGAGGAACAGAGGATCCTCAGGCTGCTTCCGGGAAAGACCGGTCTGGGAAATGGAACTCTACAGAAATGCTCGCGCTAAGAGAATACCTGTATTCGGTATATGTCTGGGAATGCAGCTTATAGCCATCGCAGAGGGGGAACAGCTCATCCAGGATATCCCGACTCAGGTTGACAGTCCATGTGATCATAACGGAAAAGCAGATGACCCGAGGAAGCATTCAGTTCGGATAATGGATGGTACTGCTCTTCGGAGGATATTTGATTCAGAGATAGAAGTCTGCAGTTTTCATCACCAGGCTATAACCGCAATCCCGAGCGGATACCGCAAGGCTGCAGAGTCTTCCGACGGGGTGATCGAGGCAATGGAATCGGATGACGGACTGGTCATCGCGGTTCAATGGCACCCGGAGCGGGATTTCACAGGTCCGATCATTCTTCAGGATTTTCTTTCAAGGACATTCAAGGAGACTGACTAGTGCTTTACATATCGGAACCCAGATATGTGCCGAGGGTATGGGGTTCACTCGCGGTCCCGGGACTGGAGGATCCCGTTGGAGAGATCTGGTGGCTCTGCCACGAGGAATTTACCTCATCGCTTCTGCGGAAAGCAGAGGGTGGGGAGCCGACTTCTGTGGACGATCTGGTGGCATCCGATAAACTGCCGGGAGAAAGTGTATATCCTGTTCTCCTGAAAACTCTGCATACCGCGGACAAACTCTCCGTACAGGTTCATCCGGGAATCGGGGACAGCACGCTCCGGAAGGAAGAGACCTGGTTAGTCCTGGCAGCTGAAAGCGGAGCCTGGATGATGGGCGGACTGAAGGATAATGACAGAGAGTTGTTCCTCGATCTCCTCCGTACGGGGAGAGTGGAGGAAGTCCTGAGGAGAATTGATCTGACTGCGGGTGACATATATCACATTCCCCCCGGAACCGTTCATTCGCTGGGTCCGGGTCTTCAGATTCTTGAAGTACAGAGCAACTGCAATGTAACCTATAGATTATACGACTGGGGAAGAACCGGTATAGACGGCAGACCGAGGGAGCTTCATATCGAAAAAAGTATGGAAGCTGTCGACTGGTCGAGAGGGGGAAGCCCTGTTCCCATTGGTATGGATGGTAAGATAGACAGGCTGAAACTGAAAGCCGGCTATCGAATATCCGATTTTGAAGGAAAATCCAATATGGACATACCCGGAGGCGCGCTTTTCTTTGTTTCATCCGGTAGCGTTGCAATACAGGGTCACACAGTCAATTCCCCCGCATGCATTATTGCCGACATGGACGGCGGACAGCTTCAACTGAGCGGAGCAGGCTACCTGATAGAACCCGGAGGAAATTAATGGAACCATCATTTTTTGGAGTAATCATGGCCGGCGGGAGGGGAACCCGTTTCTGGCCTGTCTCAACGCGAAAACTGCCCAAGCAGTTCCTGTGTCTGACCGGAGAGAGGACAATGCTGCAGGAAACAGCCTCCAGATTCGAGGGTTTATGCGATCACGGGAAGATACTGGTAGTTACCAGCAGTGACCACAGAAATACCGTCCTTACGCAGCTGCCATGGATCAGAAACGAGAATCTTCTGCTTGAACCCTCCGGCAGGAATACTGCTGCATGTATCGGCTGGGCGGCGAAGATCCTGATAGATCGAGGCTGCGGCTCGGATCTGATGGCGGTGGTTCCATCCGATCATGTCATCGATGATCCTGAAGGATTCAGGAATACGCTTGCAGATGCTGCTCAACACGCGATAGATGGAAAACTTGTAGCGATTGGAATTACACCGGACCGCCCCGCAACCGGATACGGTTATCTTGAAAAAGGAGAGAGCCTGGGCTCCGGAGTCTTCAAGGTTTCATCATTCAGAGAAAAACCGGATATTGAAACCGCCTCGGAGTACTGCTCCAGCGGCAGGTACTTCTGGAATGCCGGTATGTTCATCTGGAGAGCGGATGTGATAATGGACGAGATTTCCCGGCATCTTCCATTGCTTTTCCGGGGGCTTATGCAGCTCGATTCCGGAACCAGCCCAGACCCTGAGCAGTACGGTGCGCTGCAATCCATTTCCATCGATTACGGAGTGATGGAGAATGCTGATAACGTTGTGATGGTTCCCGCACGGTTCGGATGGAACGATATCGGAGACTGGCCTTCCGCCAGAAGATGCGGTGTTGGCATAGGAGAGGTACTTGCGATGGACAGCGCGAACAATATCGTATGGAACCGCGGAAAACTTACAGTTCTTCTTGGAGTGAACGATATATCCGTTGTCGAGACCGATTCGGTAACACTGATTATGAGTGATGAATACTCTCAGAGATTAAGGGAAGTTGTAGCAGAGCTGAAAGATAAAAAACCGGACCTCGTATAGAACGCACATCGCATTCTGGCCGGATGCATCGATTCAGTACGATAGACCGGGAGAGGGGACAGCTGATGATCGAACATTTCGATATTCTGTCTGCCGCCTGCATTGAACTGAATTCTCTTGAAGATCCATCTTCAGTTTATGAGCATATTGTCAATTCAGTACTTCATTTTGAAGGTATCGATTCAGCGGGGATCTATATCCTTGACAGTGATTCCGGAGAATTTGTACTTGAATTCGAGGCGGGTCTTCCAGGGTGTTCAGTTGATTCCAGTTCCAGGTTTGCAGCAGGCACAGATCAGTATACAGTTCTGAAGACTGACAGAAACGTATTCCCGGACTCCCTGGAAGATGACTTTTTCATTTGCGAAGACGATCAGAAGATATTCCTGAAGGGGCTTTTTCCCCTTATCTTCAGTGGAACTTCTTCTTCGGTTATGTTCATCGCTTCATCCGATCCCGGGGTTCTGCCTCAGGAATTTCACAGGATAATGGAAATACTGCTTTCCATGGTCAGAACCTCCATCTCTCGAATTGACATCGAAAACAGTGCCAGGAGAAGTGAGAGCGAACATTCTCTTCTGCTGGAAAGTGTCCAGGATCCGGTTTTTTCTCTGAGCGCTAACCTGCGAATCAAGTACTGCAACAAAGCATTCAGGCAGCTTGTCCATTTTGAGGAGGAATCGTACGGATCAGCGGGATTCTCCGAGATTGCCGGGCTGGAACTGGAGTATCTGATGCGGGAGAAGTTCGATGAAATCCTTGATTCCGACAACGGACTCTGCATCAGTATATTCGAGTACCGCAATAGAATTTTCAAGACGTTCATTTCCAGAACACCTGACGGTCTGTTCGCCCTGATGGATGATATCACCGAAGAAGAGCAAACGCGCAGAAAACTGAATTTCAGAGAGAGGTTTGAAAGCCTTCTTATTACTATCTCCACTGATTTTATTAAAATGCGGGGAAGTTCCCTGAATCTGGGGATAAACGATGCTCTTCTTAATATCGGTGTATCAATTGAAGTTGACAGAGCGTACCTTTTCCAGTTCAGTGATGAACTTTCGGTAATGAGCAACACGCATGAATGGTGCGCAACCAATGTTCAGCCAGAGATCGATAATCAGCAGGAACTGATAACCGATGACTATCCCTGGCTGCTGAACAGACTCAACAGACACTGGGCTTTTCAGATACCCAGGATTGCCGATCTTCCGTCCTGGGCTGAAAGTGAAAGGGAATTGTTCATATCCAGGGACATTCAGTCGCTGCTTATGGTTCCCATAGTTCATGGAAAGAATCTGATCGGTTTCCTCGGTTTTGACAGTGTGAATCAGGAGAGATACTGGAGCGAAGATATAATAGACCTTCTGAGAGTTGTCGGTGATGCCATCGGTAATGCACTTGTACGTAACGGAATGGAAAAGACGCTCATCGAAATGTACAGACGGGCTGAGAAGGAAGCTCAGATAAATGCGGTTCTGCTTAAGGAGGTTAATCACAGAGTCAAGAATAATCTATCAGAGATAATAGGCCTTCTTTACGCGCAGAGACGTTTTGATTCGAATAACACTGATCACGATGAATTCGTTCAGAGTCTTATCAGCAGGATCCGTGGTCTTGCAACCGTTCATGATATGCTGTCCACATCCGGCTGGAATCCCCTGGAACTGACCATGCTTGCAAGGAGGATCATCAATAGCGCTATTACAAACGTTCCGAACAGCAGCAGAATGAAAATGTCCATTTCGAAAACCTCTATCCGTGTAAATCCCAACCAGGCGCATGCCCTCGCCCTCATACTGAACGAACTGGTCAGGAATTCGCTCAAACATGCGATGCCGGGTCGTGACTCACTGAAAATAAAGGTAAGGATGCGCAAGCGAAGGGCGGGGCGGATCACACTTGTATACAGTGATAACGGTCCGGGGTATCCAGAAGAGGTAGTGGAGAATGATAGAAAGAATCTCGGTCTTGATCTGATCCAGAATTTAACTATAAAGAACCTGCAGGGCGAACTCACTCTCCAGAACGATGGAGGGGCCTCTGCAAAAATAGTTTTCCGCAGGAATCTTATGGAGGATAGAACAGATGACAAAAACTAAAACCAGGAAAGTTATGATCGTTGAAGATGATCATCTGGTTTCCGAGATGATCAGAGGAATGCTGGAGGAACTGGGGTACGAAATCGCCGCTTCCGCCGAGGATGGACACGAAGCGCTTGGAATCATCAAAGAAGTGAAACCGGATGTTATACTCATGGATATCAAGATGCCGAAAATGTCCGGTATCGAAGCTGCGATCCTTATCCAGAAGCACTTTCCCACACCTGTTGTGATTCTTAGTGCCTACGAGACGGAGGAGCTTGTAAGAGAATCATCCGAAGCGGGAGTAGGAGCCTACGTTGTGAAACCTCCGCAACCGGCTGAGCTTTTCAGGGCCATAGAGATTGCATGCTGCAGATTTGAGGATATGGCAGATCTGAGTGATATCCGAAGGAAGTACCGGGATGCCATGAAAACAATCGAGAATCTCTCAAAACTTCTTCCTGTGTGTCCAGGCTGCGGTAATGAAAAACATGGCGAGGATTACTCCAGAATGCTGAATATGTTCCTTTCCAGCATACCAGTGGAGGATATCAGCAGATACCTCTGTTCCCGATGCAGAAGCAGAAAAGATCAATAGAAGATTAGCTGACCCTCCTCGGGCTTACAGCCTGGACTCTCACGGTTGATCCCACACTGAGCCAGTCATAGCTCCATCTGGCGGTAATTTCCCCAAGTCTTATGCAGCCATGTGATCTTCTGGTACCCAGAAAATTCGTACCCGACAGAAAAGTCTGATGAAGACCTATCTGGCCCGAGGGATGAATACAGAGCCAGTAGGGCATCCGGACGCCGTAGGAACTGGATACAGGAGCCCGTCTTCTGTACAGTACTTCGAAAGTTCCAGTCGGGGTATCGTAGCCGGCTCTTCCTGTTGAAACCAGTGCCAGATTTGCTTCACGGCCGTTTTCCAGGAAAATGATGGTCTGACAGTCAATGAGAACGACCGCTTCCCGAATGGAAGTGTTCACCCGGGCATCAGCTGGAGCAACTGGTGTACTCCAGGAGACGGCAAGCATCCCGAGAAATATGCGGAAAAGTTCTGATAGACAAATCAAACAGATTACCCCCAAAGCACTGTAAACTGAATACTAAGCGATACAATGTCAATATTGACTTTCTGGGTATGAAAGAGCAGATTTCATATTCAACGATCATATTAATTTGAATACGTATTATCATGAACGGAGGGTCGAATATGAGTGTATGGAATCTTAATCGAAAAATCATTCTCACTGTTATAGCAATATCTGCTATGCTTGCCGCCTGCAGCTCACCTGTGGTAACCGGTATGAAGGTACATATGCAGAATCAGGAGTATGATGATATCATTCATCTTGCAGACAGTGTAATAGCTCAGGGAGATTCGCTTAACGCGGAGATCTGGTTCTATAGAGCCCAGGCTCTTACAGAAAAATCACAGTGGTCCGAAGCGGCACAATCATTTGTAAAGGCTTACGAACTCGATACAAACGGAGCTTTGTCGATACACGAGTACTGGTTCGTCTTCTTTAACAGCGCCGCAAATATCATGAACGATGGTGATGTGGGCTCCTCAGTTGAGATGCTCAATAAGGGCATAATGGTTGCGCCCGGCCGACCGGATTTTGAACTTATGCTGGGTGATGTCGAGCTGAGAGTAAACAATGACCTTCAGGCAGCCCTTGACTATTTCATGAATGCTTCACGTAAAGCGGAAATATTGATTACTGAAACTCAGGCCAAAATAGACGACACAAGTGATCCGTATATGCTGGATTACTACTCACAGAATCTTGCACAGGCTGAAAATCTCTACATCCAAGCTCTCTATAATTCCGGAAGCATCCTGACCATGCTGTCCCTTGATTCTCCTGAAGAGATGCCGGAGTATATCCAGCAGGCAAAGGATGTTTATCAGAAGGCACTGCAGATCGACCCAACAAATGTTGATATTCTGGATGTTCTTGCTGGAACATATATGCTTGAAGGTGATTACGAATCCGCGATCGGTCTATACGATGAGGCGTTCGTTAATATCCAACTCGGTATTGACGAGGGCTGGCTCGATCCGGAAGAAGCCGATGTGATCATGGCCAATATGCTCGTTTCAAAAGGGTACGCATACATTGAGATGGAAGATTATCCTCAGGCGATATCCGAGCTTAACAGCGCGAAAGATATTGCCCCCAACGATTATATAGTTCTTTCAACACTCGCCCATGCTAATTTCGTAATGGAGGATTACGATGAATCACTCTCGATTCTCGATTCCGTCATTGCGATCGAAGGTCTGACTCCGGAGGAACTCGCAAACGCGTACTATACAAGATACGCCTGCTTCAACAGGAAAGAGCTGGATTCCGAAGCCGCTGAGGCTCTCGAAACAGCTCTTGATTTTGATCCGGATAATGCCAATTACTGGCGTTACCTCGCCAGTACCTACAGCCGTCTCGGTCGCCGGAATGATGCTATTAACGCCATGCAGAAGGCCGAGGATCTGGAAACTTCGAACGACTGACAGCACAGGATATACAGTATAGCAGGAAAGGGGAGGGGCAGATGCCCTTCCCCTTTCACATAATTACTGCTGCGAAGCGGTTTACCCGGGTACGATGAGACTTATTAAAAGCTGATCTTTCTGCACCGATTCACCGACTGAGACATGTATTCTGCCTATGACTCCGCTTTTGCTTGAACAGACTTCGTTATGCATTTTCATGGCATCAAGAAGCAGAAGAACAGCACCCGCTTCAATACTGTCACCTTCGGAAACCCTGAGTTCAACTATTGTTCCCGGGATGAATGCTGTTATCTCAGAAGGATCCTGAGAACCATCAAATGGTTTTCTGCTGTGTTCCGGTACCTCTGTGAAATACTCGGTATCATCTATGATGAGTTTATCCAGTTTCTTGTCCACAATGTACCCCTTTACAGAGGGATGTTACCGTGGCGAGGTCCTCTTCTGGACTGCCCGGTTCTGGAAAGCACCTTTATCAGCGTTTCCCGGGTCATGCTGGATCTGATTATGGTGTCAATATATCCTTTTCTTGCTGCTACATAGGGATTGGCGAATATATCTTCGTACTCCCTGATCATATCCTGTCTGTACGCTTCAGGATCCTCAGCTGCAGCTATTTCCTTTCTGAATATGATGTTGGCGGCGCCTTCGGCTCCCATTACAGCGATCTCTCCGGAGGGCCAGGATGCGACGAATGTGGCTCCAAGGTGCCTGCTGCACATTGCTATATAGGCTCCTCCGTAAGCTTTTCTCAAAATCAGCGTCATTTTCGGGACAGTAGCCTCGCTGTAGGCGTACAGGATTTTCGCTCCATGCCTGATGACTCCGGCATGCTCCTGATCCGCCCCGGGAAGGTATCCTGGTGTATCCACCAATGTCAGCAGCGGGATATTGAAACAATCACAGAATCTGATGAACCTCGCTGCTTTGTCAGAAGCATTTACATCAAGAACACCGGCGAGAACTCTGGGCTGATTCGCGATAATCCCGATCGGTTTACCTGCGAGCCGAGCAAAACCTACAACCATATTGGCGGCGTAGTGCTCGTGTACTTCAAGAAAATCGGATGCGTCCACAATGCCCCGGATAATATCTTTCACGCAGTAGGCCTGTCTGCGGTTATCGGGAATGACATCGTCGCCAAGGGGCTGATCGGGAGGAACCGGTCTTCTAACCGGCGGGTTCTCATTCGAATTGGCCGGCAGAAAGGAGAGAAGTTTCTTGAGGGTGCCAAAGGCTTCCGCTTCGCTTTTGGAGTAGAAATGCGCGTTACCTGTGATGGCGGCATGTGTAAATGCCCCTCCCAGTTCTTCCTGCGAGATATCTTCTCCAAGAACCGTCTTAATAACCTGCGGCC
>JBDLJP010000034.1:0-12112 GCA_039714295.1 Candidatus Fermentibacterota bacterium | reverse complement strand
CAGTATTTCGACCCCAGTATTTTAGCACTTGTGAACGGCAATCCTTGTGGATATACTGCCATGGTTCCCGAGAGAGCTGAAGTTATATTATCTTTGAGCCAATGCGCGGAGGTATTATTGAATAAGAACGTTAAGGTCATTGCCAGCCTTGTCAGAAAAGCTAAGAAAAAACTTCTCCAGAATAAAAGGGAAGAAGCCCTGGATCTTATGAAAAAAGCTGTCATCACTGACGATAACAAGGGTGTCCTTATTCAGGTTATCCAGGCGATCGGCCGGAAAACGCTGATTACGGAACCTGAAGATCAACCGGCGAGAACTCAGGAGGCTCCGGTATTCAAACGGGTAGAACCGGAGCTGCTGGTGACCCCCGAAGTTCCTGCACTAGAACAGGCTGAGCCTGAACAGCTGGAGGATACTGAAGAGATTACGGCAATTGAAGAGGACCCGATAGAAATGCTGGATAAAGCCTGGGAAATGGAAGAGCAATCCGAGGATGATGAGATAGAAATCCTGGATGAAGCCTGGGAAGTGGAAGAACAATCCGAGGATGATGAGATAGAAATCCTGGATGAAACCTGGGCAATGGAAGAACAATTCGTGGAGACATCAGAGCCGGACGCGATAGTTATGGAAAGTAACCAGGAAAGGATACCATCAATGCCTTCCGAGGAGCAGCTTTACAGACTGTTTGAAGCATCTGACAGAGAGTACGAGAAGGGTCACCAGCAAAAGGCTCTCGCCTATCTGAAGAGAGCTGGAAATCTATTTCCTGATAATCCCGAAATTCTCTCGAGGATCGATCTTCTTAAATTGAAGATCAAATCGGCTAACCTTGTTCAGATAGCCAGTAAGAGACTCGCGTTAGGAGAAATAACCAGGGCAGTATCTCTGGCACGTCAGGCTTTCGATTTAAGTCCTGATTCAGCAGGTCTGGACGAACTGTTATCCGATCTTGAAGATTTGTCCGAAACATCTTCTTCAACGCCCCGGACAATTGAACCTCAAGAGACTCGATCCGGTGCAAGCGCTGAATACATAGCACGAATACGTCAGCTTGTGCAGGACAATTCCCTTGAAGAAGCCGCATCTGTCGCTGCGGAAGCTTTTATTTTCTTTCCCGAAGATGACCTGGTAGTGGAGTTCGTCGATAATTTCAAGAAACTCGGTCTGCTGGAGTAACGGGCAAGCCTGTTAACCGGAAAAGAAATCCGGAACGCATGTTAAAAGAATACCAAGGACAAGAGCGATTATACCAGTTAAGAATATCAAGCCGGTAATAATCGGATGCAGCTTCTTCCCCAGCATTACGAACCCTGCCACTGCAAGCAGAAATCCTGGAATCAACAGCACAAGGTAGGTGTAGTTCAAAAAGATCTCCTTATTATCAGTGTCAAGTATAAAGAATCGTCCCTGCTGGAATAATATACAGTAGTACCCGCGTCAAGCTTTTTCAGCCGAAAGTTTCTCCCAGATAGCCTTTTCCTCTTCGGACAGGGATGAAGGCAGCGATACTTCCACATGAACCAGCTGGTCTCCTTTCGTTCCTCTGTAGGGAATTCCCTTTCCCTGAATTCTCAGAACCGTTCCCGGCTGGGTTCCGGGATGAATCTTCAGGACGATCTTGCCATCCAGCGTGCGTATTTTCAGTTTTGTTCCCAGAACTGCCTGAGGCGCGGTGACTTTCACCGTGCAGTGGATATTTCTGCCATCTCTCCTGAAGAATTTGTCAGGGGTGACCCTGAGTTTCACAATGACTGTCTTCCGCGAAGGTGTTGCAAGGCGAAGTACGGTTCCATCATCCGAACCTGCAGGAATGTTAATCTCCACAGTCTCGGAAGAATTAACGGAACCGGTTCCATGACATCTTGAACAGACGTCTTTATAAGTTTTACCGGCTCCTCCGCAAGTCTGGCATGGCATAACCATCTGACCCTGCTGTAATCTGCCAGAACCGCCGCATTGATTGCAGGTTTCCTCACCGGAACCACCCGCTCCCATACATACAGGACACATGGACGGCATTTGCAGGTTTGCTGTTACCGTTCCGCCAATTGCCGCGGTTATAAACGGGACGGATACAACAATGGGATGCTGCTGAGCTCTTCTCTGACCGAATCCGCCGCCGGCACTGAATCCGCCGCCGAACATGGACCGGAGAATATCAGCAAGACCGCCGCCACCGAAAGATTCTCCGGGCTGTCCGCCGGCTTCTTCCCATGAATATCCGCCGCCGCCTTTCCGGAGCTGGTCGTACTTTTCTCTCTTCTCCACGGTGCCTAGAATGTCGTACGCGTCAGAGATTTCCTTGAAGCGTTCTTCAGCATTTTTATCCCCGGGGTTTGCATCGGGATGATACTTCTTGGCAAGCTTTCTGTAAGCTTTCTTCAGTTCTTCCTGTGTTGCAGTCTCATCTGCTCCCAGGATCGAATAGAGGTCAGTATTCACTTGTTTCTATTCTCCCCCTTCGTCTTCAGTCTTTTCACCGGTCGTGGAAATTAAAACAGGTTTGCCTACCAGGACCCTTGCAGGGCGGAGAAGGTCCTGCCCGAGAAGATAACCCTTCTGGAAAACTTCCAGAACTCTATCCTGATCAAGCCCTTCTCTGCTTTCCGCAAGCATGGCTTCATGAATATTGGGATCGAAGGAGTCATCCTTACCCACATCCAGTTCGACAAGACCCTCCTGCTTCAGTATTCTGACCAGCTGTTCGGATGTTTTCATCAGACCATCCGCTATTTCCTCAACGGAATGACCACCCTCCTCTACTAGCTGCTCTGCCCTGTGGTAATTGTCCAGTACTGCAAGAAGTTCCATTATCAGGTCCTTCTTTCCCTGCTCGCAGAGCCTCCTGAAATCCCTTGCCTGGCGTTTCCTGTAATTATCGAATTCAGCCTGGAGCCTCAGGAGTTTCTCCTGAAGCTGCAGTCTTACAGGATCGTGTTCAAATCCGTCGGATGTCTCCTGTTCCTGGTTCTCTGTCTCTTCAGAGATGTTCTCAGCTTCCGGGGTCTCCTGGAGAATGATCTTCTCTTCAGGTTCTTGTACGGGATTGCTTCTCCTTGCGGAAGTCCCATTCGTTCTTTTCATCTTTGTTCTTCTTGGATCAGTCATCAGTCATCAACTATTTCGTAATCTGCATCGACAGTGTTGGCATCGGTTCCGCCGGAATCGGATGTTCCTGCAGCTTCCCCTGCCTGCCCTTCCGAAGCGGCTGCCTCCTGAGCCTGCTGCTGCTTGTAGAAGGCTTCACCAAACTGCTTCCAGGTTTCCTGAAGGCTGTCGAATTTCTGCTTAATCAGCTCGTCATCTTCTCCCTCAAGAGCTTTCTTCATATCAGAGACCGCCGAATCGAGTCTGGATTTGTCATCCGGAGTTACCTTATCTCCGTAATCCTTCATCTGTTTCTCTATTTCGAAAACCATGGCGTCGGCGTGGTTGCGCCTCTCGATCATCTCCTTCTTCTTTTCATCTTCCTCAGCATGAGCCTCAGCGTCGTTCAGCATATTCTCGATCTCTTCCTCGGAAAGCCCGCTGGAAGCTTCTATTGTGATTTTCTGTTCTTTACCGGTAGCCTTGTCTTTTGCTGTGACATGAAGGATTCCGTTAGCATCGATATCGAATGACACCTCTATCTGCGGCATTCCTCTCGGAGCTGGTGGAATTCCGTCAAGAACAAACCTGCCGACAGTTCTGTTATCTGCCGCCATTTTACGCTCACCCTGCAGAACAATAATCTCAACCTGAGGCTGATTGTCGGCGGCGGTGCTGAATACCTGGCTTTTCTTCGTGGGGATAGTTGTGTTCTTCTCAATGATGTGTGTGGCCACTCCGCCAAGGGTTTCGATACCAAGAGTAAGCGGAGTAACATCAAGAAGCAGAACATCCTTGACATCACCTGAAAGCACTCCAGCCTGGATGGCTGCCCCTACAGCAACAACTTCATCCGGGTTGACCCCCTTGTGGGGTTCCTTGCCGAATATCTCGGTAACTTTTTTCTGAACAAGCGGCATACGTGTCTGCCCGCCGACCAGGATGATATCATCAATATCGGATTCGGTCAGACCTGCGTCCTTCAGTGCCGTTCTGCAGGGAGCTACGGTCTTCTCCACAAGGTTATCAACCAGCTGTTCGAGCTTTGATCTTGTGAGAGTCATATCAAGGTGCTTTGCTCCGGCTGAATCGGCTGTTACAAACGGAAGATTTATGCTGGTAGTCTGTGCTGTTGAAAGTTCGCACTTTGCAGTTTCGGCAGCCTCCTTGAGCCTCTGAAGAGCCATCGTATCTTTTGAGAGATCGATACCCTGCTGTTTCTTGAATTCGGTAACCATCCAGTTAATAATGGCATGATCGAAATCGTCTCCGCCCAGGTGAGTATTTCCGTTGGTTGACTTGACCTCGAAAACACCATCGCCTATTTCGAGTATTGAAATATCGAAGGTTCCTCCACCGAGGTCGTAAACGGCAATTGTTCTGTTGGATGATTCCTTATCAAGCCCATAGGCAAGAGCGGCTGCCGTGGGTTCGTTCACGATCCTCTCCACTATCAGACCGGCGATCTTCCCGGCATCTTTAGTGGCCTGCCTCTGGCTGTCGTTAAAATACGCCGGAACTGTAACAACCGCTTTCTCAACCTTTTCTCCAAGGTAATCCTCAGCGGTCTGTCTCATTTTCTGGAGGATCATTGCCGATATCTCCGGAGGGGAATACTTCTTACCCAGTATTTCCACCCAGGCATCACCGTTCTTTCCCTCGACAACTTTGTAGGGAACCCTCTCGATTTCCTTTGTCATTTCGCTGTACTTGCTTCCCATGAACCTCTTTATAGAGAATATTGTATTCTCAGGGTTCGCCACTGCCTGCCTGTGTGCTACAACACCTACAAGCCTCTCTCCCTTATCATTGAAGGCAACTACCGAAGGTGTTGTTCTATTACCTTCAGCGTTAAGTATTACAGTAGGTTCTCCACCTTCCATAACTGCCACGCACGAATTCGTGGTTCCAAGGTCTATTCCAATTATCTTTCCCATAGTTATCCTCTCGTGTTTTTCAAATTCTTCTTAAACTCTCTTAAATGAACCCGGTTGGAATCCTTCTCGATTCCTGTTAGTCCGAGTATTAATTCAGATACATTTCGAGCAATCATCGTGCCAAAACATTCACCAGCAGTATAATACTGTCTCTCAATGTTTTACGGACTCACATAAATAGTTCGCTTCCGATTGGCGTGCATGAGACGTGCTATTGTGGCACATTCCAAGCTCTCTCTTATCTTGTATAGTATAAGGTTGTATGAGGTGCTGTGAAGATTGATTCCTGCAGGGAAAGGAAGAAGTGGATAGAATAATAGTCCGGGGTGCCCGGGAGCATAATCTGAAGAACATCACTGTGGAATTTCCAAGGAATAAGCTGGTAGTTCTTACCGGAGTATCAGGCTCCGGGAAAAGTTCCTTTGCATTTGATACACTCTATGCTGAAGGTCAGCGAAGGTACGTCGAATCGCTTTCAGCATATGCGAGGCAGTTCCTGGGTCAGCTGGAAAAGCCACTTTACGAAAGCATCGAAGGACTATCACCGGCGATATCAATAGAACAGAAAACAGTAAGCCACAATCCCAGATCAACAGTAGGCACAGTGACGGAAATATCGGATTACATGAGGGTTCTTTTCGCAAGGGTTGGCATTCCCCACTGCCCCGAGTGCGGCAGAAAAGTATCAAGCCAGTCACCACAGGAGATGGTAGATCGAATTCTGGAATTCCCGGCAGGTACAAGACTCCTGATAACCGCCCCCCTTATCCGCAATAGAAAAGGTGCGCACGCGGATCTCTTTCCTGCATTGAGGAGAAGAGGTTACGTCCGGGTTCTCATCAATGGAGAGAGCAGGAGCCTCGAAGAGGATATCAAGCTGAACGGCAAAAAGAAGCACAGTATTCATCTTGTGGTCGATAGGATAGTTTGCAGCGAGGGTATCGCCGGCAGACTTATGGACTCTGTTGAAACAACCCTCAGGGAAGGTGATGGTGTACTCTCGGTCATCAATACCGATTCGGACGAGGAAACCCTGATGAGCGAACACAGTGCCTGTGCATGGTGCGGTATCAGCATGCCTGATCTCATCCCCCAGCTTTTCAGTTTCAACAACCCGCTGGGGATGTGCCAGGAGTGTTCGGGGCTGGGGTATGAACTAAAGGTTGACCCCCTGCTGGTAGTCCCACGGAAGGCATTGTCAATAAAGGATGGAGCCGTTGGCCCATGGGGAATTCCATCGGGTCATGGAAAGAATCTTGCACGGGCACTTGCAAGGGAGCTTGATTTCAGCCTTGGAGCTCCATGGCAGAGCCTCTCTCAGACCGTTCAGGATGAGATCCTCTACGGCTGCGGCAGTAGAAAGATCAGCATCACCTGGGCTTCAAGCAACAGCACCGGAACATGGGAGACAAAATGGGAAGGTGTTATTCCCAGACTGGAGAGGCTTTATCGGGGGACGGCTAGCCAGTCTGCGAGAAAGTTCTACGAGAAATTCTTCAATAAATCCGACTGCTCGGTATGCGGAGGAACACGGCTCATAAGGGAAGCAAGGGCGGTAACTGTCGGTGGCAGAGGTATTCATGAATTGAATTCCATGACAGTCAATGAGCTTCATGAATTTTTCACCAGTATTGAACTTGATCCATGGAGGAAAGAGATAGCGGCAGAACTCCTGAGGGAGATTAGCAACAGACTCAATTTCCTTGTTAATGTCGGGCTTCATTACCTCACACTGGACAGAGCCTCCCCAACTCTTTCCGGAGGTGAAGCGCAGAGGATAAGGCTGGCCAGTCAGATAGGAAGCGGTCTTACAGGGGTCCTATACGTGCTTGATGAGCCCACTATCGGTCTCCATCAGAGAGATAACATTAGACTCCTCTCTACTCTTGCAGAACTGAGGAATCTTGGTAACACCGTTCTGGTAGTGGAGCATGATCATGATACTATTCTGGCTGCTGATCATGTGGTTGATTTCGGTCCGGGCGCAGGCGTTCACGGAGGAAACATCGTTGCTGCAGGAACCCCCGCGGAAATAATGGCATCGAAGGGATCCCTTACCGGTGACTATCTCTCCGGAAGGAAATTCATACATAGAACCGTACCGGTTTCCGGAGAAAGCACCGATTTCCTCACACTTAAGAAGGCAGGTCTTCATAATCTGAAGGACATTGATCTCAGTATTCCTCTTGGGAAGTTTATCTGCGTTACTGGAGTGTCGGGATCCGGTAAAAGCTCTCTTATCAGCCAGACCCTTTACCCCGCGCTCGCAACAGCTACGGGAAATTCCCTGAAACTCCGTCCCGGTCCGTACGGCTCCCTGGAGGGTGCAGGCAAGGTGGACAAGGTCATTAACATCTCCCAGGACCCCATTGGAAGGACACCAAGATCAAATCCCGCAACCTATACGAAGGTTTTTGATCTAATAAGAAAACTGTTCGCCCAGACCTCCCAGGCGAAGATCCGCGGATACAAGCCAGGCCGATTCAGTTTCAACGTCAAGGGGGGCAGGTGCGAGGAGTGCAAGGGTGCAGGTGTCATAAAGATAGAAATGCATTTTCTTTCCGATGTTTTCATTGAATGCAGAGCCTGCGGCGGGCGCAGGTTCAACCGCGAAACGCTCAAAGTCACCTATGGAGGACTTAATATCGCGGAAGTACTGAATCTGACCGTCAGTGAAGCACTTGTTCAGTTCGAGAGAATCCCCACCGTATTCCGTATTCTGAAAGTGTTGGACGATGTCGGTCTTGGCTACATCCAGCTCGGGCAGCAGGCGACGACTCTCTCGGGTGGTGAAGCACAGAGGATCAAACTCGCAAAGGAGCTGTCCCGTCCCGGGTCAGCCCATACGGTTTACATTCTGGACGAACCTACTACTGGTCTTCATTTTCATGATGTGAAGAAACTTCTGATTGTACTTGGAAGACTGGTCAAGGCGGGAAATACCGTAGTAGTCATTGAACATAACCTGGATATCATAAAGAACGCCAGTTGGATAGTAGATCTCGGCCCGGATGGGGGCGACGCCGGCGGCTGGGTAATAGCAACCGGTACGCCCGATCAGCTTGCCGGGAACGAAAACTCGTATACAGGCCGTTTTCTTAAAGCTGTTCTGGAGTCGGATTCCCGGGAATGACCGGTCTGTTCCGAATGAGAAGATCTGCAAGATTGGATAGAGCCCTGAAGATGTTTTTCTGACTGTTCGATACGATCTGCATGCTGTCCCCTGCCGAAATGAACCTGCCCCCGCACTCCAGTTTTACCGACAGGGCGGTATATACGCCAAGTACTCCTGAATGTGTGCATATACTGTCCGTCGAGTTCTCATGGATCTCCTCAGGAATTCCCCTGAGAACTCTGCTTCCAACCATGGAAGTATTCCCCCGGCCATCCTCCAGACAGACAAATTCGCTCCGGAGGGCATCCCTGAGCCGCTCAGCAATCAAATCAAGCGAAAGACTTCGTGTTGTAAGCAATTCCAGTACCGTGATGCTAACTGAATGATCCCAGCCGGGATCTCCTGTGTTGAATAGAGTGAATTCTTCCGAATTAAGATCCGGTGAGTCTGCCTCTTCTGACCAGAGAAGAGCCTTGTTTCCCCCTTTGATTTTTCCCCTTTTCAGAGCCGCGTATGCCCGACTGATAATGAGTTCCGAGCTTTCCCGTGAAGAACCGTATACCGCAGCACCTACAGAAACAGTAACCGGTATTCTATCCGGTCTTATCTCAGCACTGGCCACAACACCACAGATCCGCTCAGCGATAATCAAAGCGCTTTCTTCACCCGTCTCCTGCAGAAACACACCGAACATATCTTCCCTGAACCTTCCTATCATATCGTTAGGACGGAGTATTTCCTTTATCGTGGAGACAACCGCTTTCAGTACTTTATCTCCCGTCCTGTACCCGAAAAGTCTGTTGATCTCTTTCAAACCATCCACATCCGCAACAAGGACGGATAGTGGTGGTATAGCAGTGGAAAGTTTTTCGTCCGTCAGTTCCAGCAGCCTTTGAGTCCATGAGTAGCCGATGACTGCACCGGTAAGTGTATCAATGTAAGCCATTGATTCCCTGTCACGCAGAAGAAGCGCCGAGCTCACCTGCCTGCTCAGGCATTCAACAAAGAAATCCGTTTCCGCGCTGATGTTATTAAAAGGACTATCCATTTCGATAAGGAGATAAGTTGCCCGCCGCGAATAATGGGAATTCAGTCTTCTCTGCATCTGAGCCGGAACTACCGATTTCTCTGCCGGTAAAATCATGTACCTTCTGCTTCCAAAGGGTGTTATCCCGAAATTATCCAGTACTGCCCTCTCCCCCTGGAATTCACTGATAGCGTCGATAGCCTCCGTGCATGGAAGTCTCCAGCTGCCGGGGCCGTAACCCTCGATTATGCTCATACTGCTCTCTTTGACCCTGAGAGCCAGTATCCTGTCCGCAGAAGTAAGTATTCCCATGGATTCCAGGCTGGCGCTGATCTCCGAACGGGAAGATATCCTCTTGTACTCTTTGCTGATCTCCCTGAAAACATCCCTGGATTCATTATCCAGTTTCAAAGCAAGAGAATCCCTTATCTCCCTCAGGGTTCCGAGCGGGCAGGAGGAGAACGCTCTGAGTTCTTTGAATCGACGGGCTGCCCCGCTTCTTTCCAGGAATATTTTTCTGTTGCTGTCCGGCAGCTGATCGGCAACATATTCATCCAGTTCGGCCAGCAGGAGGGACATCCCGGAATCTTCCCTGAAGTTCCTTTCGAGATTGAGTTTCATCCTGCATCGGAGCAGAAGCCATAAGAGCAGAAGACTATCCAGCTGTCTTGCCAGAATTTGAGCCGAATGGAAAAAATCTTCCGCGTGGCTCTCCTTCGATGCAAGAATACCGCTTATGCAGAGTTTCCATGATAGAAACGGATCCTCATAAATATTGCTGTAGGATGAATCAAGCGCAGCTGCAATGATGGAATGAGCCCTGTCAAAACCCTGGGAAAAAGCTTCCATGGCAAGAATAAGTGCGTATAACACCGACCCGCTCCCGGGGGAAGCCATCAGATAATCGGAAATCGCCCCTGCACCGGAAACAGGGTCTACACCCTCTGCCAGGGACTTGAGAAAATCATCGGTACCCGGAAGAAGGATATCCCCGCTGCCGGAGCATCTTTCATCTCCTGTCAGGAATCCCAAATAAGCCTCACACCATGATGAGTGCGGCTCATCCCGGAGTATTTCCGGTGATCTCACAATTCTGGAAACACGCTCAGTGACCTCCAGCGCTTTACTGAACTGCAGTGTCCTTGTGAACATATCCGCCATGAGATCAAGGGCATACAGTCTGTTCGACAGATTTCCGTTTGTCTGTGATCTTTCTAAAACGTTCTGCATTATCAAAAGAAGGCTTCGTATGGTGTAACCCGGGCGTTCTTTCATTTCAAACACTATGGTGTTAAGTACTTCCATCACTGCCAGATGATCATTCATGCCCTCAGCAAGCAGCAGGGCGCGCTGGAGCATGGACATTGCAGCCTTTCTTCTTCCAGAAGCTATGTAGACCTTTGCTCTGCACCATTCAAGCATCTGCTGTGTTTCGAGCTTCACCCCCGTTATCCGCGTCATAGCGGAAAGGATCACTTTCTCAGCAGCCGCGTTCATCTTGAATCCGGCAAGAACAGCAGCCGCAGTGGACAGTATCCTCACCGCAATGTCGTTCTCATCAATACGGGACAGCCACTCTATTATTCTGTCTATCCCGGCAGCCATTTCCCTTATCCCCTCGAAATCTCTCGGGATATCAGACATGCATCTGAGTATTGCAGGGACATATTCACCGGCATTTTCTTTCATGCTCAGATCAAGGGCTTCCTTAAGATGTTTCTCCGACTGTGGGAGCCTGTTATCAATCAGTTCCAGCTCTCCCAGCCGTGTCAATGCAATTACCTTTTCACCGGCAGATTTGAAGGAGGGAAGATGCTGTTCTATGAAATCGGTCGCGATCGCAACATCAATGTAACTGAACCTGCGGGGTTCAAAGACCGCAAGGACTTCAGCCGATTCATGCACACTCAGATCCGTTCCTCCGGAACGCAAAATCTCACTTATTAAATATGTGAGTAACCTGAATTCACCGTTTTCCCGAGCCTGCCGAATACCCCCCATAAGAAAAAAAGCTCTCTCCCGAGCTGACAGGTTTCCTTTTTCGAGCGCAGCTGCTATCTCCCGAAGGGATGGAATCGTTTCCCCGAGATCTGACGATGACGGTTTATTCAATGGTTCTCTCTCCCGTCTCTGAAGATGAATCTAACACTCATCGAATGACATCCGAAAGCAGATATCCTGGAAAAGATGCATGTTAGACACTTGTTCGGCAACCCCTTCAGAATTATCTTTGCTGCTCTCTGCAAGATGTCAGATAATGTTCCTCGAGTGAAAGGATACTCAAGTGACGTTGACTAAGCGTTACAATCCAAAGGAATCGGAGCCGCGCTGGCAGAAATTCTGGAACGATCACTGTATTTTCAAATACAAAGCTGATTCCGGCAAACCGGTTTACTCCATCGATACACCCCCGCCTACCGTCTCGGGAAAAATTCACATGGGACATGTTTTCAGTTATGTCCAGGCTGAAGTTGTCGCCAGGTATCACAGAATGAAGGGTATGGAAGTGTTTTACCCGTTCTGCTTCGACGATAACGGTCTTCCAAGTGAGCGCTTTACGGAAGCAGAGAGAAAAGTAAAAGCTCAGGATATGCCCAGAAGCCAGTTTGTTGAACTCTGTCTTGAAGTAACCGGGGAAGCCGAGAAGAAGTTCAGAGAACTCTGGACCAGATTCGGCTTCTCATGCGACTGGGACCTGCTTTACACTACTATCGATCCCCCTGTTCAGAGAATCAGCCAGAGATCTTTCCTGGATCTCAACAGCAGGGGTTACGTTTACCGTAAGGAATCTCCCACTCTATGGTGTCCTGAATGCGGCACTGCCGTTGCTCAGGCTGAAACAGAAGACAAGGATTTTCCCTCCGAATTTCATGACATTGAGTTCAGTCTTACGGACGGTACCGGCGCGATAACAATCGCAACTACGAGACCGGAGCTGCTTCC
>JBDLJP010000033.1:0-12115 GCA_039714295.1 Candidatus Fermentibacterota bacterium | reverse complement strand
CTTGGTCTCCGTGCTTCCGCACACGGACCCGTAGTGAGAATACCTGTTCCCAAGCTGTCAGATGATCGCAGGAAGGAACTCAGCCGGCACGTTAAAAAGCTTGCTGAATCGGGAAGAACCGCTATAAGGAATATCAGGAGAAGCGGGAATGACGAACTGCACAAAGCCAGCAAAGCCAGTGAGATCACTGAGGATGAGGAGCACAAGACACTCAGCAATATCCAGGATGCCGCAAATGAGGCTATTGCAGAGATCGACAAATATCTGGAATCAAAAGAAGCTGAAATACTTGAGGTCTGATTACCTTGGCTGTTGACAAATTTCTGACCCATGTCGGAATTATCATGGACGGAAACGGACGCTGGGCGAGATCTCATGGGCTGAAACGGATAGATGGGCACAAAGCTGCTGAGAAGGCAATCCACGATGCCGTTGAATACTGCGGCGAAACAGGTGTTCAATACCTGACACTCTACGCCTTTTCAACCGAAAACTGGAAGAGACCTAAAACCGAGGTCGTTTTCATAATGACCCTCTTAAAAAGCTTCATCAAACGCAATATTGACAGCCTTGATAAAAACAGGGTCAGAATCAGAGCCACAGGTCGACTCGATGATCTGCCTCGAGGACCGCTGCAGGAGCTTCAGAATGCGATGGAAAGAACCGCTTCAAACGAAGGTCTGAATCTGATTCTTGCTCTTAGCTACGGAGGCAGGGCCGAGATAACGGACGCGATGAAAAAGATCGCCATTGATGTCGAAGCAGGACGGATGCAATCCTCCGATATCACTGAAGATACCATTGCATCCTGCATGTATCTCCCGGACGTACCCGATCCGGATATCATCATAAGAACCAGCGGTGAGCAGAGACTGTCGAATTTTCTGCTGTGGGAATCCGCCTATTCCGAACTGTATTTCACAGATGTTCTCTGGCCTGATTTCAGAAGAGTACATCTTGAAGAGGCTTTTGAGGATTACAGGACAAGACGAAGACGATTCGGCGATTTAGATTCTGACCAATGAAATCATTCAATACCCTTGCAGTCAGAGTGATGGTAGCCATTCCGGGCATAGCGTTATTCGCAGCGGTCGTGTTTCTTGATCTGACTTTACTGACGAGCGCATTTTTCGCGCTCATTGCAGCATTCTGCGCTGCGGAGGCGGTCACTCTGTTCAGACCCGGTTCAGGTATCCGGATGAAAGCGGGACTGGCTGTAATGGTGGGAGGAGCCTCTGTTGCTGTCGCTCTTCTTGAGCCTGCCGTATCATTAGTCCTTATACTGCTTCCGGGGGCGGTCATCTCAGCTGTATTAATTCTCGGTGACGGGGTTAACCATGCACGCAGGAATACTGCAGGAATCACCGGCATCTCCGTAATTCTCGCTCTGGGCTTCGGGCTGCTGGCAAGGCTGAGGCTGGATTTTCAATCACCCTGGGTCATATTCGTACCTCTCCTGATATGCTGGTTCGGGGATTCCCTGGCTTACTTTGCGGGGAGTGCTTTCGGACGCCATAAAATGGCGCCTTCCATAAGTCCGGCTAAATCCTGGGAGGGCTTTTTCGCCGGGATAGCCGGCGCTGTCGGCGGAGCTCTCCTGGCCGGCGCTGCCGGTGCTGGATTTCCACCGGTTGTGATGATAGTGATCGGTGCGGCTGGAGGTATAGCCGCCGTCACTGGAGACCTGCTGGAGTCTGCGATGAAGAGAGATGCGGGAGTTAAGGATTCGGGCAAGTTTCTTCCCGGACACGGCGGATTTCTGGACAGGTTCGACAGCATTCTCGCCGTTGTTCCGGTTGTGTGGGTTCTTCTGTACCTCTTTGCGGGGAATTCCGCATAATGAGGAGGGTTGCAGTTCTGGGAAGTACAGGTTCGATAGGAACCCAGGCTCTTGAGATTATACAGGCGAATCCGGAACTTGAACTTCATTCATTACTATGCGGCAGCCGCCTTGATCTTATTATGCAGCAGAAGGAACAGTTCTCTCCGCTGATAACCGCCATCGCTTCACCGGAGGGAGATTGTCCTGACGGTGTGATAACAGGTCAGGATATTCTTCAGAAAACCATTGACGGGGCTGATATTGTTCTTAATGCAATTGTCGGAAGTGCCGGTCTTCGCGCAAGTCTTATCTGCAAGGAGAAGGATATTACACTGGCACTCGCCAACAAGGAGAGCCTTGTCATTGGCGGCTCGCTGCTCAGCGGTCATATCTCAGCCGGCGGCATCATCCCGGTTGACAGCGAACACAGTACAATATTCAGATGCCTGCATCTTGAACCGCGCCCTGTCAGGAGCATTACACTGACGGCAAGTGGAGGTTCCGCACGGCATATTCCGTTTGAGCAGCTTCCGACAGCGGGTGTTGAGGATATTCTGAACCATCCAACCTGGGATATGGGCGCAAGGATAACTGTGGACTCGGCGACGATGGTGAATAAGGCTTTCGAGGTCATAGAAGCCAGATGGCTGTTCCCCGGTATACAGATTGATGCGGTACTGCATCCTCAGAGCATAGTCCATTCCTTTGTAAGGCTTGAGGATGGCTCCTGGAAGGCTCTTCTGGGCAGACCAGATATGAAAATCCCCGTACAGTACGCCCTGCAGTATCCCGGTCGCAAACTTGAACAGATATCTGATGACTGCCCTCTTGACTGGGGAGCACTTGAGTTCAGCGAACTGGACGGGCACAGATATCCGGCTTTCGATATAATCGTGCGGGCCGGACAGGACGGAAAAACCTTCCCTGCGGCAGCGAACGCAGCAGATGAAATAGCCGTTGCTGCATTTCTTGCCGGGAAGATAAACTTCGGAGATATAGCATCGGTTATCGAGGAAGTGCTTGCCGGGCATGAAGCTTTGGAGGTCAATGATTTTGAGACTGTTATGGAGGCGGACAGAGAATCCAGGACTCAGGCTGAAAGGATTGTGAAAAAAATATGCTGAGCATTCTGGCCATCATTTTCGGACTCGGTGTGATAGTATTCTTTCACGAGATGGGACATCTTCTCATGTCCAAAGCTCTCGGACTTGATGTACCACGCTTTTCCATTGGTTTTCCGCCGCACATTTTCAGAAGAAAAATAGGCAGAACGGAATACTGCATAGGAGCAGTACCCCTGGGAGGATACTGCAAGGTTAATCTTGGTACAACCGGTGAACCGGTTCGGGATGTCTCATGGGTCCGTCGGGCTTTCGTAGCTCTTGCTGGTCCATTTGCCAACCTTGTTCTTACCGCTCTAATACTTATAACTGTCTACGGTATTGTCGGGTGGGATGTGAGTATTTCTCCTGCAGTTGTCGGCAATGCTGACAATCCGCTCGGACTGGGTGTCGGAGATACTGTTCTTTCCGTAAACGGTTATCCGGTTTCAGATTATTACGAGATGCTCAACAGGATGTATGCCTCAGGTTCCGGAACATTGAGCGCCGGAACAGCTGCGGGAATACGTGAGATGGATTATTCCCTATCCGGTGATACCGTTCCTTTTTATACACTGGTGCCTGTGGTGATAGGTGAAGCCATGGTGGGGTTTCCAGCTTACGAATCCGGTATACGAGCCGGGGACAGCATAATTGTAGTTGACGGGAAACCTGTTCGCATATGGCATGATTTTCAGTTGATGGTGACAGGTACTTCAGAAGAGCTCACGATCGAGTTTGTCCGAAACGGCGTTATCGATACAGCTTACGTAACACCCAGGGAGTATGACGGCAATTTCCTGACAGGCGTTACACCCCTGGTGCCGACGGAGAGGGTCCGGCTTCCATTTTTCAAAGCCGTTGCAGAGGGTGTAATATCCGCTGGTGAAGGTACCGTTTATGTATGTACCACGCTTTTCAGACTATTTGGGAAACCTGAAGAGCTGGCAGCCAGTTCGGGAGGCCCCATTTACGTTGCAGAAACCCTCGGTCAGCAGGCCCGTTCAGGATTACCCAGTTACCTGTATACTATTGCAAGCATATCCATGGCGATAATGATATTCAATCTTCTTCCGATCCCGGTCCTTGACGGAGGTCATGTTGTCATCCTTATTATCGAGGGTATCAGAGGAAAACCCATTTCAAAGAAGAACGTTCAGGTAATTCAGCAGACCGGTATGATACTCATACTGGCTATTTTTCTGCTGATTGTCTTCAAGGATATATCCAGAGTTATTTCCCGCGTACGCTAATATGGGGTCGTATCTTGAATTTTGGCATTCGTTAGTGCTTGAACAGATTAAATGCCAAAATTCAAGATACGACCCCAGTAATGTTCAGGGTTCCTGGCATGCCGGAGACGGAGGTTCTAAAATCGCGATTGTGTCAGCTATACAGCTGTAAAGGTAAGCCCATGCTTCCGGATTAGATTCGCAGGACTGTATCAGAGAGAGTAATTCGGTGTCATCCGGTTTCCCCGGGCTGAGGCTGTCACCCGGGTGCAGCGTCCAGTATCTCGCGAGGATTCCGGCCCATTCTCGAAGTTCACTTTTCAGATTGTCTGAAACAGCGCTGTACGAGTCGGGTTCATTGCAGGATGTCAGTATATTGAGAGCGATCATGAGCGGAATCGTGACATTTAAGTATATTCTCATTGTATCTCCTGTTCGAGCGGGAACCCTGGCAGTATAGTCGAACTACGAATGTCTGAACAGTGTTATCTGGAGGTTAAATGAAAAAGGTATTGATACTATTCCTTCCTCTTCTTTTTACAGTCTGTTTCGCAACTTCCTACGGTCGCAACAAGGTTCAGACAGGAGATCAGGACTGGTGGGAGATCCACGGCAGGCATTTCACTATTTATTTTCCTCAGGGCGGAGAAGTGCCAGCTGAAACCCTTCTTGTCCATACTGAAAGAGAATTGCTTAAACTGTCCGAGGAATTCGATTATATGCCGTCGGAACCGATACCTATCGTGCTGTATATTTCCCCGGGTGATTTCAGACAGACCGATATCAATCCGTACGAAATATCACAGGCAGTCGGAGGATTCACGGAATTCTACAAAGGCAGAGTGGTAGTACCCTTTACAGGTTACTGGTCAGAGTTCCGCCATGTGATAGCCCATGAACTTAATCATGCTTTTATCTTTGATATGCTGTACAGACGCTCTCTGATTAGCATTATCACCGGTGGTACACCTCTGTGGATGATGGAAGGTCTTGCAGAGTACACTTCTCTCGGATGGGATGCGGCTTCCGAAGCCGAATTCAGAGATATGGTCATATCTTATCAGATAGTTCCGATTGATCAGCTGTCCAGAAGAAGTGATTACCTTGTATACCGCGAAGGTCAGGCGATCTATCATTTCATGAACGAGAGATACGGTGAGGAGAAGTACCGGGAATTCGTTCAGCGCCTTAACTATCAAGGCAGAAGAGATTTTACTGCAGGCGCGGAATCAAACGGTTCTTCAGACGCGGAGCGAAGATCCGGTGATCCCTTCAACGCGGTATTCGATATGTCCAGTGCTCAATTCAGTGAGAAATTCCTGGAATGGGCCAGGGAAACATACTGGTCCGAACTGGCCTGCGGTGAAAGTCCCAGTGATATAGCGAATGCTATTTACCGTGATGATGAAAGAGTAATGCAAATCAACACCGTCCTGTCAACAGATGGAAGGCTTATTGCCGGTGTCGAGTATCATCATGCTCATCTTGCAGTGACAGTAAGATCTGCAGTAACTGGTGAGGTTGAATCAAGACCGTTTGTTTCCGGAGGGATTTCTGATGTTTCAGTATCACCTATGTACCGGGTATGCAGTTTTTCTCCAACCGCTGATTCCATCGTTGTAGCTGCGCAGTATGTATCCGGGGATAAACTCATCATATGTTCTGATGGAAATCAGATTAATCTTCCCTTTGAGCTGGATCTTATCCGTGATCCCGCCTGGTCTTCCTGCGGCAGGTACATAGGATTCGCGGGTATGGATGACGGTTTGCTGAATATCTATGTCTGGGATTTGCAGGAGCAGGAACTGTTACAGATCAACGATGACATAGAAGGGGAACGGGATCTGTCCTGGATTGATGACAGAATCCTCTGTGCTGCTGAAACAGTCAGCGGAGAAACCAGTATTATTGAATACACTCTTGAGGGCGAATCAGTTGCTCTGCTGACTGATTCCTCTGAAGTCAGATTTCCCATCAGTGTTCCGGATGGAATAATTTTTATTTCAAATATGAGCGGTTTCCCCGATCTTTACCTGCTTGAAGAAGATACCGGTGAAATTGTCCGTCTAACAGCCCTTTACCGGACAATTGACTCGCCTTCCTGGGCTGCTTCCTCAGATATCCTGACCTTTGTATCAAGCGACTGGAACGGAGGTGGGGTTTTTCTTGCATACGACATCACTGACAGAAGGGTGATCGCATGTGAACACGGATCATATCATGTAACTGCTGCTGAACCTGAAGAGAGGCGCATTCCTGAATACTATCCGATCGCTGACACGACATCAGAAAATAGTACTCGAACAGACTCCGGGGTACTGACGGCTTCATCTGAGCTTTCCAATGAAGTTTCATCATCATATGAGGATGTCTCCATACATAGTATTGAAGATGAGTTCCAGTGCAGTATTTCCCCCTACTCACCAAGACTGACAGTTGATTACGCCAGCGCTATGGCAGCGTACGATTCTTATCTTGGAGTTGCCGGTTATTTTCAGTTCATTCTCAGCGATATTCTTGCTCACCACCAGATCGCGGTGAATACAAACCTGAATGGAGGCAGCCTCAGCGATGTGGATGTGGCTGTGTTTTACGGTTATCTTCCTCACCGCACCGATTTCGTCTTCGGTCTTATGCGCCAGTCATACAGGCATCTGTTCAGGTTCGCCGATGGTCATTACGAAGAGGTTCGAGATGTTGATCTGGGTGGATTTGGAATGGTTAGATATCCGTTCAGCCCATCATTCAGGGTAAGCGGTTCTCTGGAGTACAGGCATTTAAGTCGAACCGGAACCTGGAATTCTACCGCGGATATCGATGAGGATATTCTTTCTGTACGGGCCGGTGTCGTCTTTGATAACGCCCTGTGGGGAAGTGTGGGACCACGCGTCGGGAGCAGATTCAGCATCGTAGCTGAATATGCCCCGTCTATTTCAGGATCGGCAGATTACAGCACGATCCTGTTGGATCTCAGAAATTATCTATGGGTATCTCAGAGGGTGACATTCGCCACAAGACTGGCGGGTGGAACAAGCTGGGGACCGAATGCGCAAGTGTTCTTTCTTGGCGGCTCAATACCTCACAGGCTGTTATGGGGAGAAGTTGATACCATAGATGAACTCCTTGGATTTTATTCAAACCAGGGTGATATCCTTAGGGGATACGATTACGCAGCGTTCCAGGGACGCAGATACGGTGTTTTCACAGGAGAACTGAGAGTCCCATTTGTGAATACTCTTGCGCTTGATGCCCCTGTTCCGCTTGTTTTCAGAAATGGAAGAGGTATTCTCTTCTTTGATCTTGGCTGTGCGTTTGATGACATTTCCACTTTTCATGGAGCTTCTACCACGGACGGTTACCATCTTGATGATCTGAAGATGAGCCTGGGAACCGGATACAGAATCAACCTCGGCTACTTTCTGCTGAAACATGATATCGCGTGGCGTACAGATCTGCGCGGTATTTCACGCAAACCTGTGCATAATATTACCATCGGAGCTGAGTTCTGATGTACTGGATTACATTCAGTAGTATCATGAAATAGTACAGAGGAGTATCGATTTGAAAGCAATTTATCTTCTATTTATCCTGGTATCAATCGTTTTCGCATGGACCTGTCCTGCATGCAGTACAGAAAACAATGGAGAATTCTGTACTGAGTGTGATCTCCCGATGCCTCCAGAGGGCATGCAGTATATAGCTCCCTCAACTGTGACAGTTGATGGAGAGAGTATCAGTGTCGATGCCTTCTATATTGATAGAGATCCTGTTATCTGCAGAGATATTCTCGACTGGTTCACCGGGGAGATATCCTATGTCGAACAGATCCCGATCTACATTACCGGACAGGAAGAGCTGCTCATGCCCGGTGAGAATATGGGAGAGGAATTCAGTAACATCGTTTTCGTCAGGTACACGCCCTGGGTCATTTACAAGAATTCTCAGAACGGAGTAACCGGTGTTACCGTCCAGACAGGGTGTTTTGATATCCCCGCTACTTCAGTCACATTCGATGCCGCACGGCTCTACCTTGGAGACAACGGCAAAAGACTTCCAACAAGGCTGGAAATGGCAGCAGCTGTATCAGCCGGAGCAATAAGGATTGAAGATACATGGGAAGTCATGAACGCATATTCTGATTTCATATCGATGACCCTTGCGGGCATTATAGGAACATCTCCTTCCAGACTGGCTATGTTCTCCGAGAATCAGTCACCTGAGGAGCGGATAATGTGGGAATGGACGCGAGATGCATGGGAACAGCCTTCCGACACGATCTCAGATCTGCAATCTCCGTACGCACTGGTATTAAAGCCGCTTGACCCTCCTTTTGAGGGAACAGCTCTGCGGGAAGGTGGATATTACAATATAATTTTCCGCGGAGTTGTACCGATTCCCTGGATTGAATAGGAGTGTGTGTGACAATGTTTCATTGTCGGACAGGCTCCTGTAAGAATGGAAACTGAAACCGAAAGGAACCGAGTATGAGTAATACATTTAAAATTCTGGCTATTTCTGCTGCAGCTATGCTTGCAGTCGGCTGTGGAGGCAGAGAGGTTACCCGAACCGACCCTGATACAGTAACCGATCTCAGCGGTTACTGGAATGAAACCGACGCGCACATGGTAGCTGATTCAATGGTTAACCAGTGTCTTGATGGAAACTGGCTGGAAAACTATACGATAAGCTCCAGCAGGGGGGAGAACCCGACTCTGCCAGTAGTTGTTGTCGGAGGTATCTACAATGAGAGTTCAGAGCATATAAACACAGATATTTTCATGAGCGCTATTGAGCAGACTCTTCTTGAATCAGGCAGGGTTCTGATAGCTGCAGGCGGAGAGAGCAGAGGAGAAGTCAGATCTGAGCGGGAGGATCAGGGCATTTTCGCTTCACCGGCCACAGCCGCTGCATTCGGCCAGGAGATAGGTGCGGATTTTGTAATGACCGGCGCTATTGGATCAATAGTCGATGAAGAAGGCAGTACCAGAAGTATCTATTACCAGATCAGCCTCGAACTTATTGATGCCGAAACGGCACTTAAATCCTGGATTGGCAGCCTCGAGATCAAGAAGATGATAGAGTGGTAGGGACAACTCTTCAAGTTCACTTGAGTTCCTGATTGGATCATCCGGCATTGGAGATGGCTAAGCCATGATCAGAGCATACAAGTCATTCGCTGCTGCAACTTTTATTTCAGCTGTTATAATCTCCGGCTGCGCAACAGATTATACCACTGAAATGAGACCTGTAACCTCAAACCTCAGGATTGATAGAACTGACCTTGCCATCGAGGAATTCAGGGAAAATTTCCCTGATTCCACAGGCAGGGACAGGCTTCTCTACCTCATGGAGCTCGGTAATCTCATGCGTCTTTCAGGTGATTTCCCGGCTGCCGAGAATCTACTGCTTCAGGCAGACAGACTGAGCGATCAACAGCGCGGAATAGAACCCGGGCAAGAGGTTGAGGCGTTCTTAAGTAGTGATCTGGCTCTGGAATTTCGCGGGGCAGATTACGAAAAAGTTTTTATAAATTACTGTTTAGCAGTGTGTTATGCATCTGAAAATAATATGGAAGACGCGCTGGTTGAATGCAGAAGAGTGAACGACAAGCTGAAGGTGCTGAATCAGAATTACGAAGAGAACAAAAACAGGTACGGTGATGACGCATTTATCCGCTACCTCATGGGTATTATGTACGAGAAGGCAGGAGATCTCAATAACGCCCTGATTGCTTATCGGAACAGTCTCTCAGTATACGATTCTTCTTATGCATCAGATTACGGTCTGACGGCTCCCCGGCGAGTGAGATCAGATATTCTGAGGTTATCCAGCACGCTTGGAATGCAGTCGATCTATCAGGATTACTCTTCAAGCTGGCCTGAAGTGACCTGGGAAAACGAAGGTCCGGATCGGGATCATGGAGAAGTAGTTGTTATCCTCGAAGCAGGTATGATCCCTCCAAGAGTTGGGAAAACCTATACTTTCGTTCTCGACGATCGAGTATACAGAGTTTCTCTTCCGGCTATACCTGCATCACGCCCGCAGTCCTGGTCTGTAACCCTTTCTTCGGGAGACATTGAGACTTCCGGGTTTCTTGCCGAAGACCTTACGGCCATAGCCAGAAAGAATCTTGAGGACCATGCAGGACGTGATATAGCTAGATCTATTCTCAGACTGGCAGTTAAGGCAGGCGTAGCGGAGGCTGGGGAGCAGCTTGTGGAAGAACTCACTGAAGAGAACAGCGGTATTTCCGAGGTAACCGGTCTCCTGCTGAGTATCGTTGGAGCTGTTACCGAACGGGCGGACTTGAGGGCGTGGCTGACGCTGCCCTCCCGGATATTTGTGGCCCGTCTCAGGCTTCCCGGGGGAGAGCATCCAGTGAGGGTTGAAGTTAACGGCAGGATCGTTTACAGTGATGAATCCATGCCAATCGATTGCGGAGAAATACACCTGCTGTTCCTGAGGGAAGGATAGAGCTTTGACCAGAGTTGAACTCGCATCACTTATCGATCACACGCTTCTCAAACCCGATGCTGTCCCGGATGATATTGAAAGACTGTGCCTTGAAGTAATTGAGTACGGATTCTATTCAGCCTGCATTAACCCTCTCTGGATACCGCTCGCTTCTGCGATTCTGAGAGAATCCGGATCTGTAGTATGTTCAGTCATAGGATTTCCCCTGGGGGCGACAAACTGCATGGGCACGGAAGCTGCTGAAGCTGTTGATCTTGGAGCCGGTGAGCTGGACATGGTGCTCCCTATCGGACAGTTGAAGTGCGGTAATATCAGGGAAACTTCAGCAACTGTTCAGGATGTGGTTCGCGCATCTTCAGGAAAGCCTGTAAAGGTTATTCTTGAGACCTGCCTTCTGACTGATGAAGAGAAGATTCTCGCCTGCAGAATTGCAATGGACAGCGGTGCTTCCTGGGTTAAAACCTCTACCGGATTCAGCAGCGGTGGAGCTACAGCGACCGATGTTGCTCTTATGCGGAGCACAGTCGGGGAAGCACTTGGAGTCAAGGCCTCAGGCGGTATCAGAACCCTTGCGGATGCTCTTGTTATGCTGGAGGCTGGAGCTGCAAGACTGGGCTGCAGCGGGAGTGTGGAAATTGTTGAGTCTCTGGATGTCTGACTGTACCGTTCGCACCGGTAAAAGAGCGCAGGCAACTGGAGGGGTCAACCAGTTGCCTGCTCGTATCCTGGATCACAATTCGCTCTCTACAGCCGGTCAGGGAGGGGATCAGACCGGTAGTATCATGAGAACGGAAGCCGGTACAACAATCACTGCGATAGCGATTATTATCCAGTTTTTCAATCCAGGTTTCTCCATTTGAAATTCTCCGATTACTTTTGTATTACAAATCAAACACCAATTAATAAAGCAAGATACTTGCCAACTGGAAAAATCGTATGAGTAAAGACCAAATGAATCCCAGACAGAGAGAAGCTGTAGACTACACCGGAGGCCCTCTTCTAATACTCGCAGGAGCCGGAAGCGGCAAAACACGGGTTCTTACAGCAAAAATAGCCGATATCATAGAGAAAGGTTATGCGGAACCATGGGAAATTCTTGCCATGACCTTCACGAATAAAGCTGCACAGGAAATGAGAGAACGGGTTGAAAGCATGCTTCCCGGGAAAGGTTCGCGGGTGAAACTGGGAACATTCCACTCTGTCTGTGCATGGATTCTGAGACGTGAGGCGCACTGCCTCGGGTACAATGAAAACTACGTTATTTACGATGCAGACGATCAGAAGACCCTGATCAGAAGGCTTCTGAAGGGAATTAATTTATCAACGAAAATTACTCCCGGTCTTGCTAAAGGATATATCTCAAGGAATAAGAACGAAGGCATTTCTCCTTCGGATGCGGCTCAGGAGGTATCCAGCCCGAGGGAGGTCGATCTTGCCGCAGTCTACAGTAAATATCAGGAACGTTTGAAATCCTCCGGAGCATTTGA
>JBDLJP010000032.1:0-12183 GCA_039714295.1 Candidatus Fermentibacterota bacterium | reverse complement strand
GCAATTCCCTCGCTCAGTATCATCCTCGGTGGATTCGCCTCAAAAAACCCTCTTGCCAGCCTCGGAGCCTCCAGGGAGATGAAACTAGTCATTGCTTACGAGCTTCCATTCATTCTTGCGGCACTTGTTCCGGTGATCAACTCGCATTCCCTTCGTCTCGGCGTTATCATCGACAGCCAGGCAGGTGGAGTATTTGCCGGCAGTATTTCCGGTATTCTGGCTCTGATAGTCGCTATTCTCTGCGTTCAGGCGAAACTTGCGCTGGTTCCTTTTGATATTCCGGAAGCCGAAACTGAGATAGTGGAAGGTCCGATTGTAGAGTATTCCGGTCCGGGACTCGCCATATTCAAAATAATGAAGAATATGCTTTTCTTCGTACTGCCGTTTTTCCTGATAATACTCTTCTTCGGCGGACTTAGACTGAACGGGATAAACATCCTCTGGACTATTCTGGAATATGTAGGAATTGTAGCGGTAATCACGGTCATCCGTAATACGAATCCCAGAGTACGGATTGATCAGGCGGTAAGGTTCTTCTGGGGTCCGATGACATTGATAGCTGTTGTTGCTGTTGTTCTGGCATTAAAAGGTCTATAGAAGGGTAAGGCTTCAACTGTAATGAGCCTCAAACTGAAAGCACTGCTGAAATCGCCATGGGTTTTTCATCTGTCCACAGGCAGTTGTAACAACTGCGATATTGAAACACTTGATTGTCTTACTCCCAGGTTCGATATTGAACGTTTCGGTATGCTTCTGGTAGGCAGTATCAAGCATGCGGATGTTCTTCTCGTCAGCGGATCATGCAACAGGATGTCTGTTGAGCGTATGAAAGAGCTTTTCGAGCAGGTTCCGAAACCATGTCTGGTTGTTGCTATTGGAACCTGTGCCGGATCCAGGGGCATCTTTAAGGACAGTTACAACTGTCCGGTTCCACTGGACAAGATTATACCTGTTGACGTTTACATACCCGGTTGCCCACCGAAACCGGAAGCGATTATTGCAGGTGCGGTAAAACTGATTGAGAAAGTTGGCGGCACCCTATGATTAGAAGAGAAGAAGTACTTCTGGATTTCACCAGCCGTTTTCATGCTGATATCCTGGATCTGGAGGACAAGTCCAATACACGGGTATATGTGAATATCACACCTGAATCGATTGTGAAAATTGGTACTTATCTCTTTAGAAATGTCGGTGCCAGGTTCAATATCGCCACAGCATCTGACCTGCCTCCGAACATCGAAATACTCTACCATTTCCTTATAGAGGATATCAATCTGCTTATCTCACTGAGAGTTTTCCTTGACAGAGAGAAACCTGAGATCGAATCGCTTGCAAAAGACATAGAAGCTTTCAACTGGATAGAAAGAGAGATGAGTGAGCTTCTCGGCATTACCTTTATAGGACATCCCGATCCCAGAAGGCTTCTCCTGGCCGACAATTGGCCCGAAGGAATCTGCCCGCTGAGACAGGATTATGAGGAGTGGGATCAAACAGCAGACAGGACGAGGGGTGTATAATGGGTAAGACGATAATCCCTATCGGTCCCTATCATCCTCTGCAGGAAGAACCGGAATTCTTCACTCTTACCGTTGAGGGCGAGACTGTTGTTGATATTGATGTAAGGATTGGATACAACCACAGAGGAATTGAAAAGCTCTCGGAGATGAAAACTTTCGAGAACAGCACCTTCGTAGTCGAACGAATCTGTGGCATCTGTTCCACAAGTCATCCCTACGCCTATACAAGAGCTGTTGAGGATATCTTCCCCATGGAAGTATCCATGAGATCAAAATACGTCAGAACTATTATAGCGGAGGGTGAAAGAGTTCATTCTCATCTCCTCTGGCTGGGTCTGGCCGGTCATTTCCTCGGTTATAACACTGTGTATATGTGGGCGTGGAAACTCCGCGAGGAAATTCTTGATGTAATGGAGATACTGTCCGGTAATCGGAACAATTACGCCATGTTCAAACCGGGAGGTGTCCGACGGGATATTAAAACTGAGGATATTCCGATCTGTCTTAAGAAAATCGATTCTATTGTCCCCACTCTTGTTATGCTGAAGAAAGCCGTTCTTGATGATCCTGTGCTTCACGCCAGGCTCAAGGGTGTCGGTGTTCTGAGCTATCAGGACGCCATTGACTTCAGTGCGCTGGGGCCCACATCAAGAGCTTCGGGGGTTGCCCGTGATGTCAGGAAGGATTCTCCGTACGGCGCATACCAGGAGTTGGAATGGGACATGATCGTAACAAAGAACGGTGATGTCTTCGATAAAGCTGTTATTCGTATACTTGAAATGTTCGAGTCGATCAAGATATTGAAATACTGTCTCAATAATCTTCCGGACGGTGAAATAGACGCAAAGATAAAGGATATTCCGCCAGGAGAGGGGATTGGTCACATTGAAGCTCCAAGAGGTGAGACTTTCCACTATGTGAAAAGCGATGGTACCAACAGACCTATGCGCCATAAAGTACGAGCCCCGACATTCATGAATTTCCCCACGTACAAGGCATCTGTAAAGGGGCAGACGATTTCAGATGCGACTATAATCCTTGCTGCGATCGATCCGTGCTACTGCTGTACTGAAAGAGTGGCTGTCAAGGATGTTAAGGGCAGGATGCTCTTCAACGGACAGGATCTTATCCGTCTCAGTCGCGAGAAGACCGGGAAGATGAAACAGAGGATGGGGGGCAGATGAGTTTTAACCTGATAATAGATGCCCTGAAGAACCCGAGCGGTTTCTTCGCCACTACTCCTCTTTCGCTTCTCTGTGCTGCTTTTGCCGCCATGTTCTTTGTGTTTGCAGTTATTTATTCTCTGAAGCATATGAAAGGCCGCTCCGGTCTATGGCGCTATTACATCTACCTTGCAGCTACTTTTATAGCGACACTTGGAATCCTTTTCTCGACAACCTTCATACTCCTTCTTGTTCTCTGGGGATTTCTCGGACTGATGCTTTACCTTCTCATCAATTTCGGAACCAGCGAGGGAACACCGGAATCCGCCAGAAAATCTCTTGTCATTATCGGAGGAACAGATGTTCTTCTGCTTCTGGGTATTATTCTTATCTGGAAAATTGTTTCAGGTGATTCGGGACTTGCAGGTTTCCTTCACCTTCAGTTCGGAAATCTCAGTATACATCTGACAAGCAGAGGACCTGTCATAGCATACCTTTGCCTTGCTGCCGCCGCTTTCGCGAAAGCCGGAGCAATGCCCTTTCATACCTGGCTCCCGGATACAGCACGAGATGCGCCAGTTCCGGTTACCGCTTACCTGCCGGCTTCACTGGATAAACTCCTCGGCATCTATTTCCTTGCAAGGATCACACTCGATGTATTCGTGATGACCCCTGTAATGAATACTGTTTTAATGGCTCTTGGAAGCATAACTATTATGGCAGCCGTCATGATGGCCCTGATACAGCATGATCTGAAAAGACTTCTTGGTTATCATGCAGTAAGTCAGGTGGGCTATATGGTTCTGGGTATAGGTACGGGCAATCCAGTAGGAATTGCCGGTGCTTTATTTCATATGTTCAACAATACTATCTACAAATCGAGCCTTTTCTTTGCTGCAGGAGAGGTTGAGAGACGCACACGCACTACCGACCTTTCGAAACTCGGTGGTCTGGTAAAGGCTATGCCGCTTGTGTTTGTGGCATTCCTTATAGCTTCGCTGTCAATATCCGGTGTGCCTCCTTTCAATGGTTTTGCCTCCAAATGGATGCTGTACCAGGGAATAATACAAACCGGAGAAAGCAGCGGATTGTGGATATTATGGCTCATAGCAGCGATGCTTGGCAGTGCTCTTACACTTGCCAGTTTCATGAAGCTGCTGCACACTGTCTTCCTGGGGCAGCCATCCGGAATATCCGCAGAAGTCATTGAGAAAAAGGAGAAAAGCGGATTCAGCACACTGCTGCCTTTAACCGTTCTTTCTATTCTCTGTATCGCCCTTGGAGTGCTGGCATGGAAGATTCCATTTGCAGATTACTTCAGACCGGAGATACGGAGCCAGCTGGATCTTCCAGGTCTATGGCAGTCAGGGCTTGCAACATTGATGCTTATTGCAGGGCTCATAGTCGGTTATCTGATATACCTTGTCGGAACCTTGAAGAAAGCCAGAGTTGTAGCGCCTTTTGCAGGCGGTGAATCTCTGGCTGATAATCCTGATATGAGGGTATCCGGTGTCAATTTCTACAAAACCATCATGGAGCTGGGCATACTGAGAGGTATCTACAGCTGGGCGGAAAAGAAATTGTTCGATCTGTACGTTGTCGCTGGTAAAATCGTTGCAGGTTTTGGCATTGTTTTCTCTTTCATGCATAACGGCATATTGTCCAGATATTTCCTCTGGTTTGTTATCGGACTTGCCGTACTTTGCATAGTGCTGATCTGATTGGGTTAGGAATATGATTGAATTATACGTACTTCTTGGTCTGATGATTGCAGGCGCGGTAATAGCGATAGAGGTAAAGAACCTTCTCTCAGCCGTTATAACCGTAGGTATAATAGGACTGGCACTCTCCATCATCTTCATTCTTCTGAAAGCACCGGATGTAGCCCTGACCCAGATCGTTGTCGAAATAGTCGCGGTTATTATGCTTATCAGAGCAACACTGAACCGGGAGATTGCACAAAAATCCTGCGGATCCAGACCCTTCGGAGCTTTTATGGGGATTCTTTTTCTCGGACTCGCAGTAATAGCGGCGATTGTTACTTTCAGCAGCGGTCTTGCTCCATTCGGAGAACCGTTGATGACCGTGTCACGCTTCTATCCCCTGAATGCTGTAACTGGAACCGGAGCTGTTAATGTAGTGTCTTCCATAATTCTCGATTATCGCGCATACGATACTCTCGGAGAGGCTACTGTTCTATTCACCGCTGTTATAGGTGTAATGACGGTGATGCGAAGCGTCGGGAAGAAGAAAGAAGAGGATTTGCAGGAGAATAATGAGTAAAGAACACGATCCCGGAATGTCTGTAATTGTAAAAACGGTCACAAGGCTAACCGTTGGTCTGATACTCCTGTACGGAATATATATTATTCTGCACGGGCACCTTACGCCCGGAGGCGGATTTGCCGGCGGGGTTATCGTAGCCCTTGCTTTCATCAATCTTGACCTGGCTTTTGGAGGCAGCATTTCGGCATCGATTTTCTCAAAGACAAGCACCAGTGTTGTTGAGGCACTGGGAGCTATCATGCTGCTTTCACTGGGTCTCATAGGTCTGAGATACGGAGGATTTCTGGAAAACTTCCTTCATTCGGATGGAAATCCGGGACAGCTTGTCAGCGCCGGAATAATACCTCTCGAAAACATTGCCATCAGTCTTAAGGTAGGTGCCGGTCTGTTTGGTATTTTCCTTATTCTGATAGCAATTCAGAAATTTGAATCGGAGAAGAAGTGATGAATGCGCATTTGCCTTATATACTCTGCATAATACTCTTCTGCATCGGTGTATACGCAATAATCTCAAAGCGGAATATCATCAAAATAATACTGGGAGTAGTGATCGCGGAATACGCTGTAAATCTTTTTCTTATTCTGGTTGCCTACAAGGTTGGAGGGAGATCAGCTATTTTCTCTGAAACACAGGTCATTCTTCCTGAATCGATGGTTGATCCGCTTCCACACGCTCTTGTACTTACATCAATCGTGATAGGTCTGGCGACCACTGCTTTTCTTATTGCGCTTGCAATAAGATTGTACGGTAAATATGGAACCTTTGACATAACAAGGATGCGGGAGTTAAGAGGATGATAAGTGCAAGCATAGTTCCGCTATTTGTTGCGATCCCACTTGCGGGGGCTTTCCTGATTGCTTTGTTTAAGAGGATAAAGGGAATGCCCGATACTCTCGGGGTTCTGGCTTCTGCAGGAACATTCACCATATCTATTCTTTTCCTCCTGAAGATGGAGATTGGTCAGAGGATAATCTACAATGTCGGTAACTGGGGCGGGTTCAACGAAGTACTCGGGAAGATAGTCGGGATTCAGCTTGTAACTGACGGACTCACTCTGTTCATGCTGCTGATAGTCAATTTTGTTGCATTCATTGTCGCTGTATACTCGATCAATTACATGACAAGATACACACAGAAATGGCAGTTTTACTGCCTGTTCCTCCTCATGCTTGCCGGTATGAATGGTGTTCTGATAACTGGTGACCTCTTCAACCTGTTTGTTTTCGTTGAGATAGCTTCACTGGCAAGTTACGCGCTGGTTGCGTTCGGTACAGAGAAACGGGAGCTTGAAGCTTCATTCAAGTACGCTGTTATGGGTGGTATGGCTTCACTCGTGATACTCCTTGGAGTAATATTCCTCTACAGCTATACCGGGACACTGAATATGGCTGATATGACAGGAATCCTGGCCGGTTCGGAGCAGCCTGTCTTAATGTATCTTGTGTTCGGTCTGTTCATGGCCGGATTCGGACTGAAAGCCGCCATGGTTCCTTTCCATGCCTGGCTTCCCGATGCTCATCCTTCTGCTCCCGCTCCGATATCCGCAATGCTCTCCGGTGTACTGATAAAAGCTCTGGGAGTTTATGCCATAGCCAGAGTATTCTTTACTGTTTTCGGATTTCCACATCAGATATCGATCATCCTGATGACGCTTGGAGCAATGTCAATGGGAGTAGGTGCCCTTGTGGCACTGAGGCAGTGGGATATGAAAAGGCTTCTTGCCTACAGTTCGATCAGTCAGATTGGCTACATAATGCTGGGACTGGGCATAGGTACGCCCCTTGGAATATTGGGAGCCCTCTTTCACCTTTTCAACCATTCCATATTCAAATCGCTTCTATTCCTTGATTCAGGAGCAGTCGAATACGCTTCCGGAACCCGGGATATGAAACAGATGGGCGGGTTTTCCAGAAAGCTCCCGGTAACCAGCGGATCCACGCTTGCAGGAGCCATGTCACTTGCAGGTGTTCCTCCTTTTGCGGGTTTCTGGAGTAAACTTGTTATCATATTAGCCGCTGTTCAGGCAAATCATATGAAACTTGCTGCCTGGGCTGTACTCATGAGCATTGTAACGATCGCCTACGTTCTAAAGATGACAAGATTTGCATTCCTGGGTTCTCTGAAAGACGTATTTGCAAATATTAAAGAAGTACCCGTATTCATGAGGATATCACTGATACTGCTTGCCCTTGTCTGCATATTCGGCGGGATGCTCCTCATTCCCGAGGTGAGGGACAGCTTCCTTTCACCCGCAGTCAGGGTTCTGATTTCCGGAATGCGCGGGGGGGTATAGATCATGAAGAGTAGAATCCTGATGTTCATATTCGCTTTCGCGGTGTGGTGTGTTCTCTGCTGGGTACCGGATACGCAGCATCTGATAGCGGGAGCTGTGGCAGCATTGATAGTTTCTGCCATTATGGGTTCCATGTTTGTCACAAGACCGCATATGCTCTTTAACCCCATCAGGATATTCTATTTTTTCTTCTGGTACGTTCCGATCTTTATCTGGGAGCTTATAAGAGCTAATTTTGATGTTGCGTACCGTGTAATTCATCCCTCAATGCCTATTAACCCCGGTATTGTAAGGCTCAAAACGGAACTCAAATCCGACACGGGGCTTACATTTCTGGCGAATTCCATAACACTGACACCCGGTACCCTTACGGTTGATATAAACAAGGACGAAGGCATTCTGTACATACACTGGATCAATGTCGCGGGTTCGGACCCCGAGACGACCTTCAGAGAGATCGGAAGTAGATTCGAACCGATGCTGAAGAAGATTTTCGAAGAAGATGTGGTAAAATAATGAAATTAGTCAGATGGATTACCGGCACAATAGTATTGCTGGCTATTATTACGCTTATTATCATGCTTCCGTTCAGAAGCATGTTTTTCGAACTGGATTCAGGTCATACAGACTTCGTCGGTCGGGTTGTATATATACTGATACTCTCTTCGCTGCTGATCCTCTTCCGGGTACTGAAGGGTCCGACGGCAGCAGACCGAATAGTTGCAATTGATATTTTCGGCATACTGATCGTTGGGCTCTGCGCGGTGCTCAGTATTGTAACAAACCGTTCATGGTACATCGACATTGGCATTGCCTGGGGGCTTCAGAGCTTCATAGGCACACTTGCTCTTGCAAAGTACCTGGAGGGAAGACGCTTCGATGATTGATATAATCGGAATGGTATTCATAGGAACAGGGCTGGCATTTGATGTACTGGGCTGCCTGGGGCTTGTAAGACTGCCGGATGTCTATAACAGGCTGCAGGCTGCCACGAAATGTGTAACACTTGGAACGTGCAGCATTCTATTCGGAACATTCCTTATGTCCGGCGGATTTACCCCGACAGGTTTTAAAGCTCTGATAGCAATAGTATTCCTTGTTCTTGCATCACCTGTAGCTGCACATGCTGTGTCACGCGGGGCGCACAGAGCAGGTATCAAGCTCTGGGACAAGAGTGTAATTGACAGTTATGCGGAAGATAAAGAAGGAGAAAAATAGTCTAACGGGTCGCAGACACGATTCGTTACGGATGGAAATATGAAATATCCAAAGATCAGAGAAGTCGTAGAAGCAGTCAAAGCAGTTGTAAAGGGACCCTACACATCAAAGTTCCCCGCAGAACCTCATATCGCCCATCAGAATTTCAGGGGACAGCCGGTATTCGATCAGGACAGGTGTCTTGGATGCCTGGCCTGCGAGGAATGCTGCCCTTCAGAAGCCATTACTCACAAAGACATTCTTGAAGGCGAAGGGGCTCCGAAAAGAGTGATGATCCATCATACGGATGACTGTATTTTCTGCGGAGTCTGTGTTGATTCCTGTATAAGGGAAACCGGTGATACAGGAATAGTACAGACCAACGACTGGAATCTCGCATACTTTGACCGCAGTCAGGCTTTCGAGACCATAGAGAAAGAACTGCAGCTCTGCGAGGTCTGCGGCGTTATTATCGGCACGAAAGATCATCTGGTATGGATAGCTGAAAAACTGGGTGAACTCTCCTTCTCAAGCCCTACTCTTTACCTATCGAGGCTCCGGAAACTCGGTCTTGCCGATGACAATATCCAGTCTGTACTGGAGGACAAGGGCCGCAGTGACAGAGTAAAGATCCTCTGTGCCGAATGCAGGCGCAAAACCACCCTCTACGAGTAGGTTCCGGAGTCACTTACGACACCATCTTGACTTTGTTTACAATTACAAGTATCTCAATAAACTACAGGGGATCAGCCTCATTCTTGATGCTGATTCTCTAATTGCGTTCATATCCAAACAGGGGGGGGGTAAAATGTTCCTTTCAAAGTCGTTCACAATTCTATTCATGCTGACAGTATTTCTGATTATTCCAGAACCCTCCTCTGCAGGGTGGCTTGAGTTCGGTGCAGGCTGCCCCCCTGGTTCAGAGCCTCTGACAGGGCACAACATAACCCTGGATGAATTCATAAGTTTTGATGTTGAACTAAGTGGGCTTCAGTCGGATACAATAATTCATGACGGAACGGATTATCTGAGATTCATAGGAACACCGGGCACTGCTCCCATGCGGGAAGTCGGTTACCCCGAATTACCCGTTGTCACCTGCTTCATTGCTGTTCCGGATGAATCCGATCTGACACTGGATTATTCAATTGGCTGCATGAGTGTTATAGAGTGCCTTGCAGTCTATCCCGCCCCGCTGGACAGCCTTGTTTCAGACAGTCTTTCTACTCCCTGGATAAAGGAGTTCTTCAGGAAGGATTCATCAGCATATGCAAGTACTGAATGGTATCCGCAGGAACGAGCTGTTCTCTCAGGTGAGTTCAGGCTCCGCGACCAGCGAGTTGCAGTCGTTGATGTTTATACGGTTGCGTACCTTGCTTCGGAGGACAGCCTGAGAGTGTGGAGTGATATTGAGCTTTATATCAACTTCGAAGGCGCAGACCCTGTGTGGAGCGATGCTGGATTGGGTTATTATGACAGGCTGATAGGTGACAGGCTCATCGGGTATACACCTTCGTATTCATACACTGCGCCCTCCACAGGTGAGGTATACAGACCGGCTGATCTCCTGGCAGGCCCCCCTGTGGTGCCGGACTATGTAATAATCATAAGCGATATGCTTGACGGAGCCTGGATAGATGATTTCGCGGAGTACAGAGCTGAATTGAACGGTTTTGATGTTGTAATAGCGACGACAGGAGATATTTTCGAACAATTCAACAATGGAGAGCCGTACATTTCTTCCGATGTCATCCGCAATTTCACGGAAGCCATGTGGAACTGGGGCAGCCCCGGAGACCGACCGACCTATCTGCTGCTGATTGGCGACCACGAGGATTACTCATGTTTTGTATATCCATGGTTCCTTCCGTCAAGGGAATCCGGGAACCATGGCTATGCCAATGATGAGTGGTATGTCTGTTTTGGTGATTTACGAGAATCGATAACAGCATTTCCGGACATGATCACAGGAAGGCTTCCGGCGCGGGATACTGACAATCTCCAGGACATGCTCGATCTCATAGTTGAATATGAGTCAGAAGATGAACTTCCTGGTCCTGCTTACAGGAGATACATTACCAGGCTTGCCGGTTCTGATGAAGATGACTTTCCGATTAACGGTATGGATGATTGGTATCCCGGTTTCGAATGGACAGATACATTTAGACAGTGGCTTGGATACGACTGGGACAATTACTTCTGCGGGGACGGTGATGATACATTTAATATGTTTCCACCCAATCCCGATGGAAGTAAAATGACGAGTGCTGAATGGGTGCAGGCCTGCGAGACTGTCTTCGAAAGAGGTTCTCAGGTCGCTTTCTATACGGATCATGGAGATTTCCACATGTTTTCCGCAGGTCTGGACTGGGAATTGACTAAACTTGGCGCCCGGGACTCCACCTTTGATGATGACGATGTAATTGCCCTTGATCCTGCAGAGGGTCACTGGCATCCTTTTCTGCTGATGCTCTGCTGCAGCGCGGGAACATTCAATCATACCGGTGATGAACATGATTATCTAAATGCTCATCCGGAACTGTGCTACAATATAGATGCAATCCCTCCCTACGATTTCCAATCGGACTGTCTGGCAGAAGATTTTATAAAGAACACGGACTGCGGAGCCATAGCAGTTTTCGCCGGTAGCAATTCTTCAGGAACAGACTCTTATGATTTCTACGGCAGGGGAATTCTTGAAGCTGTGTACTGCGCTGGGATTACTCGAGCTGGAGATGCAGTTCAAAGTGCAAGACTGGGTCATCTTTATTACTTCTGGAACATGGATGAACTTGCGCAGTTCAACCTTCTTGGAGACCCGGCGGTGGACGTAGGTGACAGGGTCAAGTTCCGTGATTGCTGCGACCTTATAATAAGCCCTGCAGACCTTGCGATGAACAGGTATCCGACCCTTTCGCTGAGCGGCGGTTCGGGTGAACCCGAATTTCAGGTTACCGTTCGTAATGCAGGCGCAGTTGCATCAGGATCTTTTAATGTATCCCTTGAGATAATCTTCGATGAACAGGTCTGGTCTTCTCAAGCCCTGTGCGGCGGTCTTGATACCGGGGAGGAGGAGACGCTGCAGTTCATCTGGCATAACCCGCCTTCGGGCGTTTCAGGTGATATTCACCTTACCGCAGAAGCCGTCCCGGAGGAGAACACAGCGGACTCATGGCGGGGCAACAATACCGCGGAGGCGATTGTTAATGTGGTTGATTTCTACCCCAACGAGGATGGCTGGCCGGTCAGAACATTCGGCGGGGTGCAATATCCTGCTCTTGCCGACCTCGATGGAGACGGTGATATGGAGATAGTGATCACCTCAGGGGGTTATCTGATCGCAGCCTATCAATACGATAATCCCTCTTCGCCTATGTGGATTACAGATCCATACAAATTCTATCGCCCCTTTGCCAATGCAGCATCAATTCCAGTAATAGGCAATGTTTGCGGAGACAGGCTTCCCGAGGTAATAGTAGATGGCTGGGATTCGCTGTTCGTTTTCAGCGGAACCAGCGGAGAACTGCTTTATTCCTTCCCGCATTCGGTTAATAATGGCTGGATGGACCCCCATACAGTCTGCCTTGCAGACCTTGAGCCTGAAAACCCTGAGGAGATTCCCAGGGATGAGATGGCGGTTGTTATCCGTAACAACCTTTACATCTTCAGGGTGCAGGACGACGCTCTGGAGGTGCTGGACAATGTTGCGCTTGAAAGCTCCTCTGA
>JBDLJP010000031.1:0-12294 GCA_039714295.1 Candidatus Fermentibacterota bacterium | reverse complement strand
GGGCTGGTCGTACTGGCGGAGAGGAAGCTGCTCTCAGGCAGGAGAAGACCGGAGCGGATAAGAAAGTACAGAGGCGGCTCCGGGCTGGAGAATACGGGGGAAGTCGCTCCGGGAGATCTGATAGTCCACAAACGCTACGGGATCGGGCAGTTCAAAGGCCTCGAACAGATCGAAACATCCGGCGCGGTACTTGATTGTCTTGCTATCGAATACAGAGACGGGGACAGACTTCTTGTTCCGATTGACGAAATAAGTTCCGTGCAGAAATTCATGGCTCCTGAAAAAATCCAGCCGAAACTCGATAAAATAGGGAGCGTATCATGGAGCAAGCGGGTCTCAAGCGCCAGAAAAAAAGCGAAAGCGATTGCCGGAAGGCTTGCCGCGCTGTATGCGGGTAGAATTGCAGTGAAAAGAAAACCTCTTGAATCCCCAGGTCATCATGTAGCAGCTCTTGAGAACAGTTTTCCCTACGAAGAGACTCCCGATCAGAAGAAAACAATTCAGAAAGTAATGCAGGATTATCTGAGGGATAGCCCTATGGACAGGCTGGTCTGCGGTGATGTGGGTTACGGTAAGACGGAAGTGGCTATGAGGGCGGTATTCCGGGCGGTTGATTCCGGTTTCCAGGCTGCTGTACTGGTTCCGACCACTGTGCTGGCCGAACAGCATTATTTCACATTCAGGGACAGACTTGCGGAATTCCCTGTAAAAGTAGAGATGCTTAGCAGGTTCCGAACGAGTCAGGAACAGAAAAAGACAATCGAAAAACTGGCTGTGGGCGATGTGGATATTGTTATAGGAACGCACAGACTGCTGCAGAAAGATATCCGCTTTAACAGACTCGGGCTCCTTGTGGTTGATGAAGAGCACCGTTTCGGAGTCAAACAGAAGGAATACCTCAGAGAATTGATGAAAGGTGTCGATACACTTGCCATGTCGGCAACCCCTATTCCCAGAACCCTTCATATGGCCCTGTCCGGCTTCAGGGATATCTCGATAATCGCAACGCCTCCAAGAGACAGGTATCCAGTTCACACAGAGCTTCTCAGCTTCAACTCTAGAATTATCGCTAAAGCTGTTCTGCGGGAGCTTGAAAGGGATGGACAGGTATTCTTCGTCCATAACAGGATACAATCCATTGAGACCATGAGAGAGAAGCTTCATGCCATGCTGCCGAAAGTGAGAATCGCGGTAGGACACGGTCAGATGAATCCGAGAGAGCTGGAGAACGTGATGCATGCCTTTATGGAGGGGGAGTACGATATCCTCTTATGTACATCCATAATAGAATCCGGGCTGGATCTTCCAAGAGTGAATACCATCATTATAGATAATGCCCACATGTTCGGCCTTGCTGACCTGTACCAGCTGCGAGGAAGAGTTGGAAGGAGCCATCACCAGGCTTACTGTTACCTGATAGTACCGGAGAAGAGGAAACTGAAACCTGAAGCCGCAAATCGTATAGATGCGATACGCAGATTTACTGAATTCGGATCGGGCTGGAATATAGCGATGCGTGATCTGGAGATAAGGGGTGCAGGTGAACTTCTCGGCGCGTCTCAGCATGGTCAGATGATATCAATAGGTTATGCGCTCTTCGAGGATCTTATCCGCCAGGAGGCGAGGCGTCTGGAAGGGGAAGATATCGGGGAGGATACAGATGTGAGAGTTGAAATTCCCGGTGATTCTTTTATTCCCCCCGTATATGTGCCTGATGTGATGGAGAGGGTAAGGATATATCGCAATGTCTGGAAAGCCTCCAGTGAGAAAGATATAGATGAATGGATAGAGTACCTTTCCGATAGATTCGGTGAACCGGAGGAATCTGTCCTTAACTGTGCAGACAGGGCAAGAATAGGTTATCTGGCCCGAAAAGCAGGTATTGAAGAGGTTGTTCTCAGCGGAACGGGCGCGCGCGTGGTGTTCAGTGCCGGTTCGGAAGCATCCAGATCCGCTCCTGACAGCATGAAGGTATCCGTATCTGTGGAGAAAACAGGGCGAATAGTAGTGAATGTCAGTCTCAAGGGCCTTACAGACAGCGAAAAGGTTAAGAGGACACTCAGCTTCCTGAGATACCTCAACCCCTAGATGACAGATATCAGAACCTTCTCTGCAGTGGTTCAATATATGTTCTATCCCTTATATTTCAATGCTGCGGCTGCTGCTCTGCGTTACGGATATTGTTACAGGATGACGGGGACACCTGTTTTCTGGAACTCCCGGACGGATGCAGTATAGAGATTGACGGTCCAGCTGTGAAGAGTACTAGCGTATGGAATTCCAGCTTTTTGCAGATGTTTTTTACTGAAATGAACCCCTTTGAAATTTGGAGGAGAGAATGAAATTCATATTGTACTTTGCGCTAATTATGCTGATACCAGCGGCAGCCTCTGCCGATGTTATTGCCAGCGTCGACGATGTTACATTAACATGGAACGATGTTGTAAGCATGATAGGGGGAGAGGAGAACGTTCAGTATCTCGGAATATCCTCGGAAGCCAGCGCAATCGAGGTTCTGGAGTCGTGGGTCAGAGAGGAAGTGATGATTCAGGCAGCGGAGAACAGCGGTCTCGAATCTGATCCGGTAGTCAGAGAGTTAATCGAGCAGGCAAGGAGGCAGATACTTCTAGAGGCCTTCATGACAGATATAGTTGCGGGAATGCAGCCTTCACGGCTTGAGATTGAGAACTATGCGAATGTATGGCTCAGCACATACAGAAAAAGTGCTCATGTAAGACATATCATTGTACAGGATCTGAACCTTGCTAACTCACTTCTGGCAAGAATCAGTGCCGGTTCCGATTTTGCGGCTCTCGCGCAGGAATACTCCATAGGCCCCAGCAGTGTGGATGGGGGAGATCTCGGATGGATAACACGCGGTCAGTCTGGTTACATGTCTTTTGATGAAGCTGCTTTCAGTCTCGAAGACGGGGAATTGAGCAATGTGGTAGAGACCGGTGCCGGTTTCCATATCATCGAAGTTATCGGAACTCAGCTTCTCACACCTGAGCCTGCAGTTGAGGAAATTCAGCAGGTTGTCGCCATGGAGCTTACGCAGGTGATGCAGGAGGAAGCCATAATGGCTGAACTCGAAATTCTTGAGTTGAATCACACGATAGTGCTCTATCCCGAAAGGCTGCTTGAGCATCTTTAAATCACGAAAACAACTGGTCCTGGCAGTCTGGATACTTGCTGCGATTTCTGTAACGGTAACAGCCGCTGTTGTAATTGTCATCAACAGAAGAATAGCTTCGGTTGATTCCATTCAGCTTCAGGAATCCAGCATCAGGACGGATGATCGCCGTATTGCCGCAAGAGTGGACAGCTCCGTGATATACCTGGAGGATATTGCGATTGCAGGGATAGATCCTGCAGTGCTTGAAGAATGGATACAGGATGAACTCCTGGCCGCATTAGCTTCTGAGCGCGGACTTGAGAATACGAGAAAGAGCAGGCTTCTGCAGCAGAGAACAAGGCAGATATATCTGAGAGATGAACTGCTTTCAAGCGTATACAGAGGGATACCTTTCCCGGACAGTTCGGAAGTTTTCCGGTTCATGCGGACAGACAGCCTTCTCTACATGGTCGAGCGTCACTATTACCAGATACTGCTTTCCAGTGAGGCAACTGCCGATTCTATTCATACGAGGCTGTCATGGGGTGAGAATTTTCAGATAACCGCTGAAAGACTTTCACTGGGACAGAAAGCCGGTATCGGAGGCGATCTCGGATTTATGACAGCCGGTGAACTCATCACATACGGAGTACCAAGAGAGAACGCGGTTATTGAGGGTCTCGGAGAAGTCACGGACACTCCTTACGGATGGCACATATTCCTTGTGGATGAGATAAGACCGCTTGAAGATACTTCCCGGGTCGTAAGAAGCCTCGCCGATGATATCTACAGAGAGAGAATGATCATTGCCAGAGACAGTATGCTGGAGATTGCCGCATCGGGCAGAGAGGTTTATTTTGATCCTGATCTTATTAACAGTTCAGGAGAATATATTGATGTAATTGAAAGTACAGACGGAAGAGAGGCGGAATGACTGCACTGCTTTTTTCGATCCTTCTGACAGTATTCGTCCCCCTGGAGAAGGTAGTGGCCGTTGTTGACAACAGCCCCATACTCCATTCAGAGGTTGAGGATGTACTTACTCAGATGGGTCTGGATCCAGATGGCAGCTACGAAGTAGATTCGAAAACCGCGGAATATCTTGATGCTCTTGATGAGCTGATCGATACACGCCTGCTTGTGAATGCTGCGATCGGTGCAGGATTCTACCCCACCGATGATGAGATCCAGCTTCTTGTTGAGGAACACCTGGAGCTAAACCCGCCCGGGTATGATGCTGACCTGGAATATATCTCTGAAGTACTGGCTGATAATCAAGCCGCACAGATATTTGTCTTCAGGAAGGTTCATGCCGCCATGCAGGATATGCCTTGGAGTCCGGAGGCGTATCTGCTTGCAAACCCTGAGCTTGTTGAAGAAAACATAATGCCCAGGCATCTGGGGTGGATATATCTTCCCGTTCTTCCAGCCGGACCTGAATATGATGAAGTCATGGAGGAAATACATCAGTTAAGGCAGAGAATTGTATCCGGTGAGTCTTTTGAAGAGCTCGCTATTGCGTATTCTGAGGACGGTTCCGGAAGGAATGGGGGGTATCTTGGAGTGTTCGGTCCGGGAGAGATGACCTATACATTCGAGGATGCCGCATTCGCGCTTGAAACCGGCGAGATAAGCGAACCGGTTGTGACGCCCTTCGGCATACACATAATCAGGCTCGACCGCAGGAACGAAGACGGTACTGTCGAAGCCAGCCATATACTAAAGGCTGTTCAGCTGGAGCAGGATGATATCGAAAACACAATATTGCAGGCGGAGAGCATACTCTCTGATATCCGCAGCTCAATAATATCATTCGAGGATGCTGCAAGACTGTACAGTCGGCATATGTCGAGTTCAGCTATCGGTGGAGATATGGGAATGATACCCCTGAAATTATGGAAGTATGAAGTAGCTGTCGCGGCTGAAGGACTTGAGATCGGAGACTGCTCAGAACCTGTGATTGTGGATAACTCCGGAGGGGTCGCCATTGTAAAACTCTACGAGAGTATCGAAGAGATAGACTGGAATTCATATTCTCAGGCGGAGCTTGACGGACTTGTACAGCAGGTTATCTACCAGGATACATACAATTCTGTGATTGATTCTCTGCAAGATGAAATGTCCGTGATCTACTTCCTGGAAGATGAAGGTACAAGTGCGAATTGATGTGTACCTGAAACTGATGGGTATTTTCAAAACCCGATCAGTTGCAGGTAAAGCCTGCAAAGGCGGCTTTGTATCCATTGATGACAAAGCGGTGAAATCATCTCTTTCCGTTCAGAATGGAGATATGCTGACAATCGTTAAACCCGATGGTTCAGTTTTGACCGTTGAAGTGCTTGATATCCCGACCGGGAAGCAGGTTTCCAGAAAGGACCGGGAGGATTACTGCCGAATAGTCGGGATGGAAGTGTAATCATGATCACCTTCGGCAATGTCAGTAAATTCTACAACGACTGGCCCGCTCTCGAGAGCATTAATCTTCAGGTCCAGCAAGGAGAATTTCTTGTAATATCCGGGCCCAGCGGTGCGGGTAAAACCACCCTGTTCAGGCATATCTGGATGGGTGACCTCCCGAGCACAGGTACTGTTGAGGTTGCAGGATACAGGTCGGACAGAATAAAGAAAGCCGATCTGCCGTTTCTCAGGCGTAAACTGGGCATTGTGTTTCAGGATTTCCGGCTTCTGCCGGAAAGGACTGTATTCGATAACGTTGCACTGCCCCTGCAGGTTGCCGGAACTTCACCGAAGGCTATTCGAAGAAGGGTATTCTCCCTGCTCGCGGAGATGGAACTCAACCATCGGAGAGGCTCATTCCCTCACGAGCTTTCAGGAGGAGAACAGCAGAGGGTAGCCATCGCGAGGGCAATGGTTGCACACCCTGTCATCCTGCTTGCCGATGAACCCACCGGAAACCTTGATCCTGAAGTCTCACGAATTGTGATCGATCTGCTTATAGAAATTAACAGATCGGGAACGGCAGTTATTCTGGCTACACATGATCCCAGGCAGGTTCCGGCTGGAACCGCAAGGTTCCTCTATTTGGACAGGGGACATCTGGTCAATCCCGGTATATGGGATGGATACAAACAGTTATGATCCATCTGATAAAGAATGCGATTCACGAAGGTCTTCTTAATATCCGGAGAAAACTCGGTTCGTTTCTGATAACTCTGCTGATGGTAAGTCTCTCTTTCATGGTATTTGATATTTTTCTGATCATATCATGGAATCTTGGATCAGCTCTGAAAGATGAACAGGAGAATGTAGGTATTGAAGTATTTCTGATGGAAAGCATCAACGAAGTTGAAGCGGTTAATCTTGCGGATATTGTTTCCGGCATGGAAGGGGTACGATCGGTTTATTATGTATCCCCGCAGGAGGCTGAAGCAGTTTTCAGAGCGGACCTGCCTGAACAGGCTGATCTTCTCACACTCCTGGGTCCACAGTTTCATCTTCCTCCTTCCATTCAGATTTCTCTTCATCCGGATTACAGGACTTCAGAGAAGGTAGGCGGGCTGGCCAGAACCATATCAGGGATGGATGGCGTAGAGGATCTTGTATACGGTAAAGAGTATCTGCCCGGTCTGACCAGGGCTGTTGATATTCTTGAAAAACTGGTTATACTCGCCGGACTTGTTCTTGCAGTGAGTCTTTCGCTTGTAGTTGCGAATACCGTCAGGCTCGCTGTTGCAAGAAGGTCACTTACAGTACAGATAATGAGTATAGTAGGGGCACCGGGATGGTTCGTAAAAGTACCGTTCCTGGGTGAGGGGGTGCTTACTGGTGTTGCCGGGGCGGCAGGCAGCCTGATATTCACTCTGGCAGTTTCCTGGATGCTTTCATCCAGCCTGCCTCATGCATTCCTACCCGGAAAATGGATAATACTGGTTCTGATTCTTGGGGCTTCCTCGGGTGCTGCGGGAAGCTGGATAGGTATGAAGTCCGGTATTCCAAAACCTCGATCCTGACAGGGAGATAAAATGAAAAATATGTTGATAGTTCTGATAATTCTTGCCGGTGTTGCGTTCGCACAGGGTACAGAGGCTCCTGCCGGTGAAGCAGCTCCTCAGACATGCATGGGCGGCGGAGGCATCTTGAGTTTCCTCCCGATGATAGCCATCATTGCGATATTCTACTTCCTTATGATCCGTCCTCAGCAGAAGCAGGCCAAGATGCTGAAGGAAATGCGGGCTGCGTTCCAGCGGGATGATAAAGTAGTAACAAGCGGCGGAATACACGGTATAATCACGAACATCAAGGGTGATGACGTGATTACAGTGAAAATCGCAGACGGAGTCAAGATCGATGTGGACAGAAATGCCCTTCAGAAAGAAAGCCCGAGCCAGAATCAGTGCAGCACCTGCGGGTAGCCGCATAGATTTCCGCGGGGATGTGAAGGTTGGTCATGTCACAGAGAAAACTGCAGTATTTCGGTTCTGAAGTACTCAGGAACAGTTCAAGAAGGATTGATATCTCAACGGAACTGGAGTTTCTTCATTCCCTTCTTTCGGATATGGTCGAGATACTCAGGTATGAAAAAGGACTGGGGCTGGCAGCTCCACAGGCCGGGGAGAATGTAAGGCTCTTCATACTTAACTCGGACACTCTCAACCTGGGCGGTCATTCGATATTCATTAATCCGGAGGTCACGACATCGGGGCCTCTGGATAAGGATGAAGAAGGATGTCTGAGTATCCCCGGTATCTTCGAATACGTCAGAAGACCCGCTAAAGTGTCCGTTACTGCTTACGACCTTAAAGGTGAACCATTCACTCTGGATCTCGATGATTATGCTGCTAGAGCCGTTCAGCATGAGAATGACCATCTGGACGGTATTCTATTTGTGGACAGGCTCAGCCCGTTAAGAAAAAGGCTTGTTAAGAAACATCTATCCGAGATAAAGAGGGAATACGCTTCTGATACCGGGATTCTCTGATGAGAATTATCTTCCTGGGCACTTCCTCTTTCGCTTTGCCGTGCCTGAGTACACTTATTGAATCTGAGAATATGGTACTGTGTGTTGTTTCAAGACCCCCCAGGCCCGCAGGGCGGGGTAAGAAGCTGCGTCAGCCTCCCGTGGCTGAGTATTCACTTGAGAACAGGCTTGAGATTCACCAGCCTGATAAACTCACCTTAGATTTCATCAGTACTCTCAAATCCATGGAACCGGAGCTGTTCGTATCGGCAGCGTACGGCGCCTGGCTTCCGAATAAACTTCTGGAAGCTTCGGAGCTTGGTGTTGTAAATGTTCATCCATCCCTGCTTCCTCAATACAGAGGTGCAGCACCCATCACAAGGGCTTTGCTAGATGGAAGGGAGGAGACTGGAGTCTCATTCATGCTTACGGACAGCGGATGGGATACAGGGCCTGTCATAGCTGCAGTTCATGAGAGAATACTCCCTTCGGATACTGCGGGTTCACTGGAAGAGCGACTGGCGATGATAGCTGCAGACAGCCTTATTGACGTTATTGACGGTTATTCCAGCGGAAAGCTGATTCCGGAGAAACAGCCGGCTGAGGCTCTCTACGCCGAAAAGATAACAACAGATGAGACCTGGCTGGACTGGACCAGACCGGCCAGATATCTTGAGCGAAAGGTCAGGGCATTTCAGCCGTCCCCCGGGGCAAGAACAATGTACTCGGGAAAACTTCTGAAAGTATCCAGGGCGCGGATATCACTCTGCGATGCGGACCCCGGTAAAGTAGTTCGTGATGATAGTGCGCTTCACGTCGGATGCGGGGGAGAGGAGTCACTGGAGATACTTGAAATCCAGCCGGCTTCCAGAAGCGCCATGAGTACAGCTGAATTCCTCCGGGGCTCCATGATGAAAACTGGTGATAAACTTGAAAGATCTTAGAAATACCGCTCTGCTTTTCCATACTGGTCTTCTGCTGTTTTCCATCGCACCTGCGGTTATCGTGCTTCTTACGCTTCTGGTCGCGGGTATTGGATTCACGCTTTCACTGGCAGCAGCTATTGTTACATTAGCTCTCTTTCAGGTTTACGGATTGCTGTATGAAAAGGGTATAACAGACAACCCGATACCGCTGCGGCTTTCATTCTGGACACTGAAATTACTGCTATCCATCCGCACATTGCCCCGCCACACACCTGAGAAGATGGTCGTGGCTATGAACAACCGGAAAGCACTGACTGAAGCAGGCAGGAAATTCAGTTCAGATGAAGCCCTGATCCTGGTGCCTCATTGCCTTCAGAATCACGAATGTTCCATCAGGCTTACCTTCGATCCCGATTCCTGTGAAAGATGCGGTAAATGTCCGATTGGGAGTCTTCTTGACGTAAGAGACCGCTTTGCTACTCACTTCGCGATCGCTTCCGGCGGAACCTCTGCCAGAAGGATAGTGGAGAAAACCGCTCCTTCACTCATTGTCGCAGTTGCCTGTCCTGTTGATCTCTCACTGGGAATTCTGGATGTTCATCCCATAACAACAGTGGGTGTTCTTAACGAGTGGCGCAACGGTCCCTGCTTCGACACCTGGGTCGATACAGAAGAACTCGAAGCCGCGCTCGAACTGTTCCTCTACTGAAGTACCTGCTCAAGCTCCTCAAGTGTATTCCCCATTTTCTTCAGGGCTGAATTCACAGGCTCAGGAGTTGTAAGATCCACGCCTGTGCCGCTGAGGAGTTCAAGAGGCGGTTTTGATGACCCGCTTTTGAGGAATGCGATGAAACTGTCAATCGCACCGGGTTCATCGGATAGAATCCTTGTGGATATATCAATAGCCGATGAAAGACCTGTCGCGTATTTGTAAACGTAGAAATTGTAGTAGAAGTGGGGTATTCTGGACCATTCAGTGGCAATAATCTGATCTTCCTCGTCCCAGGTGAAACTGTCTCCATGATACAGCTTTACCAGATCGTAGTAGGAACTGTTGAGGTAATCCGGTGTAAGGGGATTGCCCGATTCCACATGTTCGTGGATCAGTTTCTCAAATTCAGCGAACATCGTCTGTCTTACAAGGGTAGATTTGAATGAACCGAGAAGATGATCGAGCAGGTAGGCTTTTTCCTGCTTGTCATCCATTCTCTTGAGCAGCAGATCGATAAGCAGCATCTCATTTGTTGTTGATGCGACTTCGGCTACGATGATCTTGTATTCTGACATGTGATACGGCTGTGATACTCTCGAGAGGAGGCTGTGCATGGAGTGTCCGGCTTCGTGAGCCAGGGTAAACACACTCCGGAGAGTGCCGTTGAAGTTATGGAGTATGTACGGATATGAATCGTAACAGCCGCTTGAATATGCACCGGATCTTTTGCCTTTGTTCTCGTATATATCCACCCATCGATTCTGAAAACCCTGAGACAGAGTATCAACATACTCTTTTCCCAGCGGAGCCACGGCTTCAAGGGTAAGACTCACAGCCTCATCCCAGGTGTAATGAGCCTTGGATTCAGGTACAACGGGAACTTTAGTATCGTACATATGTGCAGAGTCAATATCAAGTGCATTCCTCCGGAACTGGAAGTACCTGTGCAGCACCGGAAGGTTATTATGGACAGAATCTATCAGGGAATCGTATACGGAGGGACTGACGATGTCGTTGAAGAGAGAAGCCTCAAGGGAGGAATCATATTTCCTTGCCCTTGCCCTGAATATATGCGATTTGACCTGTCCCTCCAGAAGAGCAGCCTTTGTCGCCACATTTCCTTTAACTTCAGCATAGAAACCGAGGAAAGCATCTTTTCTGACTCTTCTATCCTCTTTCTGGAGGAAAGCGTTGAAATTGCCGCTGGTAAGCTTAACGCTGTTCCCGTTCTCATCTTTTATCTCCGGCAGTCTTGCCGGCATATCAACATTGCTGAGTTTGCCGAAGGCGGAGCTGAATCCGCTTATTATCTCACCGGTGTTAGCAAGAAGGACTTCCTCTTTCTCCGAGAGGACGTGCGATCGATACCGGAGAATATCCTGAAGCCATATTCTGTAAAGTTCAAGTTCCGGTGTTTCCAGCCATGAAGTGATGGTAGCTTCGGGTATTGCCAGAAGCTCAGGCGTAAAGAATGACTGAGCAGCGTTGCACTCAACTAATCTGCTTCTGATTCTGGAAAGCATACCGCTGTACAATGAGTTTCCAAGATCCTCATCACCCTTCATGCTGGCATATATGTATAGTTTCTCCAGAAATCTGTGCTGCGACAGCAGTTCTTCGATTGCACTTTTGAGTGCTTCAGGAGATTCGACAAGTCTGCCTGTCCATTTTTGTATATTCTCCATGAAGGCCGCAGTCTCGTTGAAGTCTTTCTCCCAGTCATCATCAGCGGCATAGAGAGCTTCTACACTCCATCTGGCTTCAGCAGGGATATCGTTTCTGTTTTTCAATTCTTCAGGCATACTTATCCAATCCGGTAATAAATTATGCAGACAGTTACTTCATGAATTCTGTAATGCTGTCAAAGGCAAATAAGTTCCAGGCTTAGAGAAATGAGCGGCATTTACAGTAAGCAGCAACTAATATACATTATACCTCACTGATTTCAATATTTCCTCTGGAAATGCACTTTTCAGCAGCCGCTATAAGGAATTCATTGTAGCATCGGAGAATACTATGAAAATACTAGGAATTGTGTTTATTTCTGCTCTTATCGTTCTCTCAGCCTGCCTGGGCAGCCCTGATTCGGAAGGATCAAACGGCGAAACCATCGCAGTTCTTGAAACCGTTGAATCTCCCGGCGGAGAGATTACTGGACTGGCATGGGGTGATGGAGATCTCTGGGCGGTGGATGCGCAGAAAGACTCCATCTTCAGAATCAACACCGTTACTGGAGAGGTAATCGACTCTTTCAAATGCGGTACTCCAGCATCGTTCTCCGCAACCGGACTTGCATTCAGTAAAGAATACAATCAGATATATCTGGGGCTGTGGAATCATTCAAATAATGGATACATTTACAATTATTCCCCGGAAGGTGAGTACATCGGCTCGGCAGGAATGTGCGGCGGTTGAGGCAATCCTGTCTCGTCGGTGACGGGACTTGCAGCTCATGTGGATTATCTTTACGTCTCTTCAAGATCACAGAACAGAACCTACCGCTATTCACTTCCAGGTATATCCGGCAGAGCGAGCAGTACTCCTTTTGGAAGAAACAGTCAGACCAGGGATATCGCCCGTGATTCCATGGGACTCATATGGGTGGCTTCAGACCATTCCCATA
>JBDLJP010000030.1:0-12384 GCA_039714295.1 Candidatus Fermentibacterota bacterium | reverse complement strand
AGTCAGGGCATAGTTGAATGGTCCAGTGCTGTCTGCAGCACAGATAGTGACCTTGTTCTCTGAGGATTCCCGTCCGCTCCCTGCAACGCCCATATCAACGGCTATGAACTCGACTGAATTATCCGGAAGGAAACCTGCAGCTCCATGCCCTACTTCCTCGTATCCGGTAACCAGAAAATGAAGAGTCCGGGAAGGAATAATATCCCCTGAGACAAGATACTCAGCAGCTTTTATAAGTATTGCCACGCCAGCTTTGTCGTCAAGATGTCTTGATTTAACAAATCCCGATTCTGTAACAACAGGCCTTGGATCGAAATGAATGTAATTCCCGACTGATATTCCCAGTTTCCGGACATCTTCGCCGCTTGATACTTCCTCATCAAGTCTTACATACATATTCTTTTTCTTCCGCTTTGCAGACGCGTCTTCCATTCCATGAGCATGAACAGAGGTATTGTCAAAAAGTACTGTACCATCGAAGAGGTCCCCTGAGAAAGTTTCTATCCTGCAGTATTCCCCTTCGATACTGGACATGGTGAATGAACCGATGGAGCGCAATGTTATTTTTCCGTTTACTTTTTCAATTCCACTTACCATACCGCCCAGTGTATCCATATGAGCCGAAATAACAATGCCTTCAGGAGTTCTTCCCTTGAGTGTAGCAAGAAGACTTCCCTTTCTTGTTAAGACAGTCTCCAGTCCAAGCTGTTTGAAGATATCCTCGATGATTCTCATAGCTTCATCTGTATGTCCGGAAATGCTTCTTGTCCGAAGAAGCTGAAGAAGAACATCCGTTACCGGTGTTTCTGTATTCATTGACTATGCCTTCCGAATGAAACGACGAATATAGCTGCAAGGGTTCCTGTCAGAAGAAATTATAATCATATTTCCCTTATGATGAAATATTACATGAGAAAAAGATACATTAAGTATCTAAGCCTGATTCTCCCATTCGCCCTTCCGGCAGCCGTATTATTAATATGGATGGGCTCGCAGTGCAGAGGGCAGGAACAGAATCCCCTCCATATAGTCGCTTCAATGAATCTCGAAGGGGGCAGAACCACAACTTTCTCAACAATTCTTCCGGACGGTAATGAAGCCCAGTGGAAATGCTCTCACGGAACATTCATTGAAACGGGTGATATCGTTGCCATGGGAAGAAGTGTGACATGGCAGCCTTACCCCGGTCTTGAGGACTCAGTCTCTATAGTTATTACAACTCCCACTGTTTCGGATACCGTCCGGTTTCTTCCTGTAATACCGGATGTTGTTCCTTCCGTGACCGTTTCCGCCGCATATCATCTCAGTATCCTTGAGCGGGCCAGGAGTATTTAGATGGCACCAGGTATTTACAGAGCTGTTTCACGCGGAGATGCTCTGAGCGGATACGATGGTCTTGTTATTCTTGTACTGAAGACCAGAGGTGAATACAGAGAAGCCTACGGGATGCTTCCCGGTGATACTCTGATACTGTCTCTTCCCCTTGGCGGGGTTATTCAGGCAACAGGTCTCGATGCTATGGAAGATGCCATGGACAATGAGGGAAATATCCAGATAGTCTTTGAAATACTGGAAGAAAGCCCTCAACCTGAACTTCAAGAAGCTGAGTTTTCATCTGAACCTGCGGAGGAAACCTCCCCTTCTGGAGAATAACCACAGACAGATAAGGCAGAATACCCAGATCCAGTACATCCACTCCTGAAATACTATTGTGCCCGATTCAAGAATATCCAGAATATTCAGCCAGATATATACAATCCATTCCGACAGTACTGATGGGACGCAGGCAAGCGGCCCGGCAAGTGCAGCTATACCGGTTATCATTGTTGATAGCATGAATGGGAGCGAGACAACAGTTGCTATTGGAGCAACAGGACAGACTCCCCCGTATGTAAAAGAGACCAGTGGAGCCAGAGCTGTAGTTACCACCACACCAGCAAATCCAATCGAAAGTATCGACCCTCCCCTGCAACTGAACTGCTTTCCAAGAACGATAAGACTGAGAACGGCACCGAACGACATCTGAGCACCTGTATCTTTCAGTACTTCACCCATCGATGCGGCCAGCAGAGCGATTACGGCAAATGACCATACGAAGAGGAGTTCAGGTCTTCTACCTGACGAATGCCATGCAACCAGTACCAGCATGAACATGAGTCCCGCTCTTACTGTTGATGCCCTTGCTCCGGATATGAAAACATAGATAAATACTGTCAGGATTACTGCAGCCGCAGAGAGCCATCCTTTACCGAAAAACTTCCGGGATATCATCAGAATGAAAGCTGATAGAATGCCGACATGCAGACCGGAGAGAGCCAGCAGGTGCGATGTGCCGGTATACTTAAAAGCAGTGCGAACAGCCCGTGGCAGACTGCCCCTTTCTCCGAACAGAAGAGCAGATACAAGGGAACTTGTTTCGCGTGAGGTGATTCTTCCGGAGACAGTATTGCTGAGGGCATTTCTGATACGATCCTGCAGCAGGCGCGAAGGAAGAGGATGGAAACTGTAGCTGTCCATGAATCCTTCATTCACAGAACCCATTATTACTACTGAATCCCCCCTGCTCAGAAACCCTGCAAGGTGTCTGTCGGAGACCCAGACGGTGCTCAGGCAAGCGTTTGAAAGAATGGCTCCCTGTGTGGTGGTTGTTTCTACGCGGCATCGCCATACACCAGCTGCTGCTGCGGAATTGGTCGTTAAGACAGTGGTGCTGTCATCGAGATATGCACCGGCGAGAAATGAGACGGAGCATAGAACGATAATACCGCCTGTTCTAAGCCCTGCAGCTACGAGGAGCACTCCTGCTGGAAGCGCGGCCAGCCATATTTGAGAGTAGCACTGGAAGGGTGTATAATACCCTGCCAGAAATAGAACCGTGAACAGAAAGAGTGTTTTGCTTAAAACCATATTACCTTCAGTTTACTCAGAATCGCTTTACACTTCAAGTGGTATGCCTCTCCTCCTGCTGGATAACCTTCGAAGCGCATTCAATGTAGGATCATTTTTCAGGACAGCTGAAGCGCTCCACCCGGCTTCTGTTTTACTTACAGGTATATGCTGCAGACCGGGGAACCGGAAACTCAGTCATACATCCAGAGGAACCTATGCAATTGTTCCATGGAGGTATTTCAGTAAAGCTGTAGATGCTGCGATATGGGCAAAAAAGAGCGGTCGAATGCTCGTAGCCGTTGAAAATTCACCTGATGCTCTCCCCCTCTGGGAAGCGGAATTTGATCTTTCAAGCGCATTCATGTTCGGTAATGAAGCTGATGGGCTCAGTCCTGCTCTTGCAGATATGGCGGATGTAAGCATCTATTATCCGCAATCAGGGGTAAGGACATGTATCAATGTATCGAGTATCGGGGCTGTAATAGCTTCGGAAATTCAGCGTAGAAGATGCCTTGAATCGAATGGAATGAGTACCTAACCAGAATTTAACAGCGAATGCTATTATAACATGACTATTTAATAGGGACGGAGCGATTTTAATCGCAATCAGTGAATAAACTTAGTAAAACAATTGTAATACATGCACATTATTCTTGTATTATAAATAAATAGCCTCCGTCCCTATTGAATCAGTGCTGGGCTTCAAGCCAGTTTCTGCCGATTCCGGTATCGACAACAAGCGGAACCGCAAGTTCGTACGCCGATTCCATTTCATGCCTGATTATCCCTGCCACCTCTTCTGCGGAGGCTGCCGGAGCTGTTGCCACAAGCTCATCGTGTACCTGAAGGACAAGACCTGCATTGGCAGTATCCCGCAGCCTGCTGTCAACTTTAAGCATTGCGAGCTTTATGATATCCGCAGCGGAGCCCTGAACGGTAGTGTTAATAACCATCCGCTCCATTGCATTCCTTGTGTTGCCTTTAGCTGATCTGAACCCTTTGAATACGCGTCTCCGCCCGAGGATGGTCCTTGTTTCTTCATGCTCCTCGGCGTACTCTATACATCGGGCGAAGAAGGATTCTAGTTCCGGATATGTCTCGAGGTACCTGGTTATTATTCCGGAAGCCTCCCCCCTGCTTACATTAAGTCTGTTACTGAGTCCCCAGGAGCTTATACCGTATAGAATGGAGAAATTAACCTCCTTGGCTTTCCTTCTGTGTGCGGGAGATGAGTCACCGAATAGAGCCTCTGCGGTCATGCTGTGTATATCCATGTTATCTTCATAGGCTCGTCTGAGATTACCCCGACCTGCAAAATGTGCCAGGATACGAAGTTCAATCTGGGAATAATCCGCTGTAATGAGTAGATGATTCTCTTCTCCCGGCACCAAGCATCTTCTAACCTCGCGTCCTCTTTCTGTCCTGACAGGGATATTCTGGAGGTTGGGATCGCTTGAACTAAGTCTTCCGGTAGCCGTGACGGTCTGACTGAAGGAAGTATGTATCATTCCGTCTCTTTCACAGATGTATCCGGGCAGTTTCCTGATGTAAGTGTTAAGAAGCTTTGAAATCTCTCTATGCTGAATTACAGTTTCAACAAAGCTGTGCTTACCTCTCAGTTTTTCAAGAACCTCGATACTGGATGAGAACTTCCCTTTACCTGTTTTCTTCACAGGTGTAAGACCCAGTATATCGAAGAGTGTATGTGAAACCTGCGATGGACTGTTGAGATTGAGTGAAATACCGGCAATTTCCCTTGCTTCATTCTCAAGTTCGCTTCTAGTATTTTCAAATTCCGATTCAAGTCGCCTCAGTGATTCGCTATCAAGCCCGATACCGCGCTTTTCCATGTCCGAGATAACCCTGACAAGCGGGAGTTCGAGTGATTCATAGAGGTTCAGAAGCTTCTCATCCTTTTTGAGCTCGGATCTGAGAACCCTGTTGAGTTCAAGAGCAGTTGCTGAATCACAGCCGCAGTATTCCGCTACCTTTTCCGTTTCAACATCTTTCAGTGATTCGGCATCTCCCAGCACTGCCCCGTATTCAAGCATCGGTCTTTGCAGCCATGTTACTGAGAGACTGGAAAGGGAATGAGATTGTCTTTCCGGCCGCAGCAGATAATCCGCTATCATGGGGTCGCCTTTCAGACTGTTGATCCGCAGACCCATGGACTCAAGAATGTGCATGTCATACTTACCGTTCTGGGCAACAATATCTCTGTCTTTAAGTTTATGCTGAAGAACGGGAACTACCTCATCGACAGAAAAGCCGTCCTTTCCGCAAAGAGGGATGTAAACCGCATTATTTTCAGAAGCCGTCAGGGATATGCCTACAGGAGCTGCCCGAAACGGTCGTTTTGAAGTGGTCTCGGTATCAAGCGCAATAAAGGTCTTCTTCGGGCTGCCCAGATCAAGCTCTTCCAGCTCATTTATGCTTCCGATAACTGATGTTGAGCACCATTCCGTGGACGGTACATTACCGAAATCACCGAAAAGATCAAGCGGAGGAGTGATATCCATTCTATCGAGTATGCTCTGCATTCCAAGGGCTGTAAGAATCTGGGTAGCTGTTATCTCATCGGGAGACTTCATTGAAAGCTTTTCAAGCGAAATATCCATCTTATGTGCAGGTTTAAGGGATATCAGTTTTCTGCTGAGATAGACCATTTCCATACTGTTCTGCAGCTTTCTGCGGACTGATTCCGGCAGGACATCTCTAATCGATCCGTAAATTCCCTCAATACTGTCGAATTTCTCCAAAAGATTAAGCGCGGTCTTGGGTCCGATACCTTTAGCTCCCGGAATGTTGTCTGAGGAATCCCCTGTAAGAGATAGATAATCAGCTACCTGATCGGCTCTTACACCCATGATGCCTGGTACATCGTTCTTCTCGACAAGAGTAACAGGGGTGCCTCTCCTTCCGGGTCTGAGAACAGTCACGCCGTCCGCGGCGAGTTGAAGAAGATCTTTATCCGGGGAGAGTATCTCTACTGTTTCTCCTTTTAAGAGCGCTTCCTGGGTCAGCCAGGCTATTATGTCATCGGCTTCAAACCCTTCCTTCTCCAGAAGTGGAAAACCCAGGGCAGGTATCAGTTTTCTGGCGCACTCGGACTGAGAGCGGAGTTCATCCGGCATTGAAGGACGGTTGGCTTTGTATTGTGAGAATATTTTCTTTCGGAAAACTGGTGATGGATGATCGAAAACTGCGATAGTGAGTGAAGGCGATCGAGAATTATTCAAATCGATGATTTCGCGGACAAGGTAGAAAAGACCACTGGTATTCGTACCGTCCTTTGCTCTTAAAGGGGAGCGAATCATAGCGAAATGTCCTTTGTACAGAAGTGCGTTGCAATCGATAAAGAGATATTTATGCTTATCCATCTGAAACTCTCTTCATAAGTCTCATACAGGTGGAAAATACTGTATCAGAGGATATATCATTAAGACACATGGGCTCACCGTGGGGGCATTCACGCTTGAAACAGGGCGAACATACCCGATCGGTTCTTACTTCAGCCGTGAATCTGCCCGCCGGAGCAGTCCATTCCGAAGAAGTTGAGCCGAATACTGTAACTGTCGGTATTCCCAGGAGAGCTGAAACATGCACTCCTCCAGAATCGTTTCCGACTGCAAGCTCAGCGGAAAGCAGGTGGGAAACAAGTTCAGGCAGTGTGAGAGCGGTTCTGACTTCCGTGTGCGGCAGACCTGAGGATAGTTCTGAAAGGAACGATTCCTCTTGAGGTGAGCCGTAAAATACTGATGGCAGTCCTCCTGCAGCATGAAGCAATGGGGCGAGCTTCCTGAAATACGGCCACATTTTTGCACTTCCATACTTTGCACCGGCGAAAAACGCAGTATGCGGTGCCCCTTCCGGTTCAACAGCAGGTATCAGTTTCGCCGGTTTTGCCGAAGCACCTGCTGCCAGCGCAAGTATTTTGTAATCAAGTGAGTGGTGATGCGCGCGGTCAGACGGAGGAGTTATCGCTTTTGTCAGAAGGATACCTCTCATGTCAGTTCTGTAACCTATCCGACGGGGAATAAAGGATATAATTCCCTGAAATGCTGATCTGAAAGAATCTGTCATAAGAAGAAGCGTTTTGAAGTTGCCTCCCTTTATTCTTCTATCAGTGAGGACATTGATTGAAGGGAAGAATACGGGAATAAGAGCTGATACTCTCTGATTGCTCCAGATGGTCATATCCGGATACTTCTCTGACAGCATTGAAAGAGCCGGGAATGACATGACAAGATCGCCGAGCCAGTTAGGTGTTTTTACGAGCAGAGACAAGTTACCAGCCTATTTTCAGGAGCCTGATCCATGCTTCAGCAAATTCCTCCTCGTTCAGTGCCGGCTTATTGTTATTCCATCTCAGGAAGGTTTCGGATCTATCAATACCGACAACCGGGACGCCGTGCGCGCATGCGTCTCCCCAGAGATCATCCGAATCGGTTATAACGGCGGATGCATCAGCTATGACCACTGTCTTTATCTCTCTGTCCAGATGATCGAAATCACTGTTTCTCCCGGATAGAGATACCGTTCTGAGCGGTATTTCAGCCCTCTTCTTCTCAAGAATCAGCAGGGCGGATGGAGTAGTGACTATGTACGGAAGCATCCTTCCAGAAACAGGGGCGATCTTATGTTCGACTATCTCTTCCATCCTGTCAGGAACTGCGGGTTTCCAGTCGGAATCGTAGCTGATCCCTACTGCACTGCACATTTCCGAAAGAATATCCGGGTAAACTTCCGATTCAGTCTTTATTCTGAGATTAATGTAGGGTGATGAATGGTTCAGGGGAGCCATGCGTATTCGGCATATCGTGTTTGAAAGAAGATTTTCGGCATCATTTCGGAGTTCGGTATAAGGGTAAATAAATATCATACCAGCAGGAATTGAATCGGTGTCAATAGTATCAGGTATTTTCGGACGTCCTTCATAAGAATGAACTGAGGGTCGCATACGGAGCATGTTGAACAGATCAGAGTCTCTACTGCTGCAAATGACAATAAGCTCTTTTCCTGGATATTCCCTCTGAAGGGTGTTCGCAATAAAAACAGCAGGCCAGACATCTGATTCAGCAGTTCCCGAATAAACTACAAAACCGGCAGGATCGATCAGATCATCCGGCAGATGAATAATGCTGTTTCTAAGTTTCGCGGAGCCGCCCTTCTCTCCGAAGATACTCCTTAAGAGCTTCGAGATTACGTTTTTCATTCCAGATCCTCCAGAAGTACATCGGCGAAATGTTTCGATATGAAAGTGAATTGATCTCCCGAATAGATTGATTGAAGTACGGACATTGCCTCACCGAACCTGCCCTGTTCCTGAAAGTTAAGTGCGAGAGAGATATAGGGGAGGCTCTCGCCGGGAAAGTTGTTCGCGAGGTAAAGGGCGATATCTTCAGCTTCCTGGTAACTGCCATCCTGAATATAAGCGAAACTGAGGTCAAGAGCGGAATAAAAGCGCTGTCTGGATGATTCGGCCAGCGTCAGCGAAAGTCTGAACTTATCGGCAGCTGCCGAAGCATTGCCCCTGAACTGTTCAGCAAGACCCTCCGCCCTGGTTTGAAGCCATTCACTTCCACATACCTCATCAAGAGCAGCGCATGCATATCTGGGCATACCGCAGCTCCAGCTGAGTCTCGCATACCAGAAATCATAATAGCAGGGTTCGAAAGGGAGCTGCTCAAGCTGGAGTATTAGATCGAAAGCATGTTTACTGCTTCCGGAGTAGAGGGCTTCTTCAAGGAATCTGCAGAGGATTCTGGCTTCACCTGCGATGTTAAGTTCCTCGTAATAAGCAGATCCTGCTGAAACGAAATCACCCTCGATTTCCAGCTCAGCTCCACCAGACAGGAAGATTGAAAGTAAACGAGCCAGATTGATAAACATATTTTACTCCAGAAAACGTGACAGCATTCTTCTGAGCAGACGGAGATAACTCAGAAGACCTGTCAGTGCTGAAAGAAGAGCTATTATCATCATGGGGGTATAGAGTGACTGGAATATATGCTTCTGTGGAAATGTGAGTTTTCCAGTCGCTGTTATAAGAAGAAGATAGCTTGTGAGTATTGCTAGACGTTCCCCCGTTGTTATTGTAACAACAGGAATATGAATACTCCAGGATATTGCTGCAAGGAGGAATAGTAGAAGAAGATGATACCCGGCAAGAATTGCGGCTACTACTGTGTCAATTGCACCGAGATGGACCGACAGCGCCAGAAGAGTTATGGAAATGAAGAGTTTATCAGCTGTAAAATCCATTACTTTACCGGGATATGACGTCTTTTTCAGTCTTCTTGCAACCCATCCGTCCAGGTAATCGGAGAGAGCGCTCAAAAGGATGACCCAGAAGAGCAAATGCAGGCTCATTGACCTGTAAATGATGAAAAGTACAGCTGCTGCCCCGACGAATCTTATCCAGGATATCAGGGCTGGAATAATCATTATACTGCCCGATATCTGCTGCGCTTTATCCTGAATATCAAGATTCAGCTGTTTCAGAAATGCCCAGCCTTTTTTTGTTTCTGTTATCAACGCCCGTCTCCTCCGCGGGTACCCTCTGCAAAAAGGCTGTCAAGGGACCTCATGCCTATCCAGTCTTTCTCCCAATGGTAGGATGAGTGAAAGAATAGAGGGGCTATCATATCGAGATCCGCCGCTGTCACAAATACATCCGGATAGAAGAATCCGTCCCCGGAAGTATGCATCCATCCCATATGGAGTATTGCAGCAAGTGTGAATCCGTAATCATCATTCTCAAGATCCGGAGGAACAGGAAGATCGGTGGTCATAACATCGTGCAGGTCAAATCGACCGTACCACGAGAGAGCTATTCCCAGATCCCTTCTGGAAACAGGTACGATCATACCCCTTCCCTCCATCCAGATTTCTGCATACTCCATCCTGCCGGAGCCCACAAGAAGATGAATCAGTGGAATGAGTGCTTTCCTGCTTCCATTTTTCAGCTGTATTGTCAGAGATATCTCGTTGGATTGAGATTCAGCGGCCGTCTCACTCATCAGACCATAACCTGAAGCCATGAGCCAGAAATCCGGATCGGTGTAAACAGGGGCGGCATTCGTGGAGGAATGTAGAAACAGAATAAGTAAAAAGAGAATCATGGAGCGGGTAACGGGGATCGAACCCGCGACATTCAGCTTGGGAAGCTGACACTCTGCCAACTGAGTTATACCCGCTCGGTACCGATGAGATGAAAAGACTTTCATATGACAGCAGCCAGATCAGGAAGAGATGCAGTCTCAATAACACCAGTGTATGCGGCTCTCGCTTCACCCTGAAGCCACCAGCCTATATTGTTTCTGCCCACTCTTAGTTTCAAGCCGCTTCTGACGGTGATATCGACCGGAAGATTCATCCCATGAATGTCTACGGCGCAAATAGCCGCTGCTACCGCTCCGGTACCGCAGGCGAGTGTTTCACCTTCGACACCCCTTTCCCATGTTCGAATGTCAAGTTCCGATGGTCCTCTCAGGCGGACAAAATCAACATTTGCGCCGGCCTCTCCGAAAAGAGTATTATTTCTGAGTTTCGAAGCGAACTCCGGAAATGGCAGATCTTCAGATCCATCAAGAATAACCACTGCATGAGGTACGCCCGTATCCAGAAATGAAAGGTTCAGATCGACAGAATCCAGCTTTATAATGCGATTAAGGTAATGAATCTCAGGATCTGTCATCCAGAGTTTCACACTGTCAGATTCGATTATTTCGGCTGAATGAATCCCCGCATCGCTTCTGAAATGTATAACTTCATTATCCCGGATAATGCCCTTTGATGCAGCAAAAGCAACCATGCATCTTGCGCCGTTTCCACACATTCCTGCACTTTTTCCGTTATTGTTGTAGTACTTCATGCGGAATGCGTACTCCCGATCACTTCTCATCTCGAGAAGACCGTCTGCACCGACAGATAAACCCCTGACGCAAAGATTTCGTATCAGGTAAGGTGTAATGACTGTATCAAGTGATGAGTCAATGTTATCAACCACTATAAAATCGTTTCCAGCCCCGCTCATCTTGACGAACTCCAGTTTCATTCCTCTCCCCTGTCGGTTAGCAGCTGCAGCTCAGCTGAAGCCTGAGCATTTGCAGGATCACTTTCAAGTACCTTGAGGTACTGCGTTTCAGCCTTTATCATCTGTCCTTCGGATGCATATAATCTCGCAAGCAGAAGCCTCAGCTCATTCCTGCTTCCGAACCAGTAGATGAAGGTTTCAATATCTTCAGCCAGGTATTCAAGACTGTAGCTTCCCTGAATATATAACTGAATAAGATCATTGAGCATCTCTTCCAATACAGGCTGGGGACCGCCACCGGAAATTCCAAGGAGAAGTGCTCCTGAGAGCATATCCGTATCCATCAACTCTATAGCTGTATCGGCAAGGTATCCTGAAGCTGCTCTCTGGTCGAATAACAGTTCCCTTGCGGAATCGTAGTCATCGTAACAGTGCCTGTACCTCTCTTCAAAGAGAAATTGTCTGGGCAGTGCTGCGAGATCATCGGCACCTATCCTGAATACCCGCAGTGATGGGCCCTGAAATACAGGTGTCAGGTCAGATAGCATCTGCGGAGCATAATGCATTCTCAGAGCAACCGAATTATCAGGCACTTCCTGAAGACCCGCAAGGTAAAGAAGACCTGAAAAACTCTTATCAAGCAGGAAATCAGCCTGATAGACAACCAGACTGCATTCCTTTTCGAGCATGAAGGCAGTTAGACTGTCCTCCGGCAGGAACATGGTCCTTGCGAACCTTACGATCGTGCTCCTGTTATCACTGTTCTCAAAAAATGTGTGAGTCACAACTGGCCTGTCAGCGTAGGCGGAAAGCAGTCCCGAAATATGCCAGAAACTCAGTATGGGTTCGTCACTGTCAGTTTCCCTCTCTACCCACTGAAAGAATGAATCCAGTTCTGAATCATTGAGCAGGGATGACGAATCCCTGTAGTGCAGGCCTGTTCCGCTGATGATATGAGATAAGTGTGCAGGAAAAACAGATTGCAGCATTATCAATGCAAGAGCGGGAATAATGAACCAGGATTTTCGAAGAGATAATGAAATTACAGGTATCAGTGCTATTGTGAAAAGTACAAGAAGTCTGTCAAAGAAGATGTAACCGGCCAGTGAGAGAAAGAGAAACCAGAACAGGAGAGTGCTTCTCTTTTCCCTGAAAAATTTCGGCAGTCCGGGAATTGCAGCGACGACGGGAATTCCGAACAGAAGAAGAAACTGTGCAGGCGTCGGGCTGGTGTACCCGGGAACCCAGAATAATCTGGCATTGTCGGAAAGAAGACCTGGATCGGACGGATGAGAGAACATGAAACGGATCTTAGCCATTATGACAGCCGACACATGCCCGGCTGAACCGGAGCCGGCAAATAGAGAGAATAGAGATAACAAGGTTCCGGCAACCGGAATCCAGATATTCTTCGGTCTTCTGAGGACAAGCAGAACAGCCATTACTGAAGAAGGGCT
>JBDLJP010000029.1:0-12844 GCA_039714295.1 Candidatus Fermentibacterota bacterium | reverse complement strand
CGATCATTTCTTCGGCGCTTACTCGGTTCGAGCTGAGGATATTGATGGTGATGGCTGGATGGACGTTACAGGTGCTGCGAATACACATGATGAAATCACCTGGTGGAGGAATAATGATGGATCGGGCACATCATGGATCGAGCGAATCGTCGATCCAAACTGCGATGGAGCCGCATCTGTATACACTCAGGATATTAACGGTGACGGTTATATGGATATTCTCAGTGCGGCTATGGTCGATGATGATATCACGTGGTGGGAGAATGTAGACGGTTCGGGTGTCCAATGGACAGAGCATATAATCGATGGGGATTTCGACGGCGCCTGCTATGTATACTCGGAAGATATTGATAGTGATGGTGATATGGATGTGCTGGGCGCTGCTTATTATGCCGGTGAAATCACCTGGTGGGAGAACTCGGATACAAGCCCTGGTATTATCTGGACAGAGCATAACATCGCAACCGGATTCACCGGTGCAAGCTGTGTGATTGCCGGGGATATTAACGATGACGGTTTTATGGATATACTTGCCACGCCAAGGTGGGCAACAGGAATAACCTGGTGGGAGAACGACGGGAACGCGGTAATCAGCTGGACAGAACATCTCGTATGTTCAGACTTCGGATATATATCTGCATATCCTGCAGATGTGGATGATGACGGGGATATGGACGTTCTTGCTGCAGGGATAGAATATGATGTCATTGAATGGTGGGAAAACCTGGGCGGTGCTGGAACAAGCTGGACCGGACATACTGTTGAAAACAATTTCTCCATCGCGAATTGTGTTTACGCCGAGGATATCAACGGTGACGGAGTAATGGACGTTCTCGGTTCCAGTTACTCTGATGATGAGATCACATGGTGGAATCTGGAAGAGTATTCGTCTGAAGCTTCGTTTGAATCCAGCTTCTTTGACACTCAGGGATCACCTGACTGGGATTACCTCGACTGGAATGCAGATACACCTCCGGGAACATCTGTTTCATTCTGCGTGAGAACATCGGAGCATCCAAATCACCCGGAAGCCTGGTCTGATACACTGGACTTTCCCTGTTCACTGGAAGGCGTAGTTCAGGATGAGCACAGGTATATTCAATACGCTGCGATATTCACGACATCCAATCCTGACACTACCCCCACGCTAAGCGATGTCAGCATCAGCTGGAATCCTCTCGGTATTGAAAGAACAGCTGAACTGATTCCTTCGGGAACTGAGCTGCTTCCATTTATACCGAATCCTGCTTCGACACCGGCAGTGAGATTCGGACTGCATGAACCTGCTTCGGTTGACATTTCAGTATTTGACATGTCCGGCCGGCTTGTTTTTGATAATCATGGACATGAATACTCACAGGGTTATCATAATATTGCGCTTGTGAGTTTAAGCTCAGGTATCTATTTCTGCAGGCTTGCAGCTGGAGATTATTCAGCGACACAGCGCTTCGTTGTAATCGAGTAGTTAAACTCTATTACAATTCCATCAGATAGACGGCTGCCGGGTTACCTTCGTTCTATCAGGTCTATATAGTATCCGGGATCTCAAGCACAAGAACTTCAGGCCATGTACTTGGATCCGGCACCCATGCCACTGCTCCGTTATCGGTGATCCTTACAGTCATATAATCTATATCCGGGTCATCTATTTCCAGTGATGCTGTAAAAAGAAGTTCACCTTCGAAGTCGTAGATATTCCAGAAGGGATAACGGTAACCGCCCAATCGAACCCATAATCTGTTTTCGCTGTCTATTCCGAGGTTTGTAACGGCTCTGCGGTAGAGGACTGGATCGAAGGTCAGTTCCATACCTGACATTCGCCCTCCTCCGCCTCCCATACGGGTGGAGAGCTCCTGAAATTCCGCTTCCTCAAGCGCAAGCTCTTCCGGTGTTTTTTCCATCTCTTCAACATTCTCATCAATCGAGATGAACAGCTCTCCATCCCGATTGTACCCCTTGATCCTTATAGCGTCTGTTACCGCTTCGGAAATGAAGACATACCCGTCATTGTCCGAAGTGAAAATAGGGTCTTTGTCAGCACCCAGACGACCTATGCGTGAAGAATCGAAAACTCGCATTTCTTCCGAATACACTACGACCGGTTCCGATGAATTCTCCATTCGGGCTATTGAGTAACCCATCAGACCAGCCTCACGATCGAAAGCGGGCAGCATACCGACAAAGGCTGAATCTCCCGCCGTGCTTACGGTGAGGGGGGGCCTGGGGAAAAACCCGATTATGTTCTCTTTCCAGTTAAGTGAATCGTCGAAAACGCAGATGGCGCCCCCCGGTAAGTCGGAAATAATAAAATTGTTATTTCCAAGAACAGCCATGCCCATAGGTCTCTGGAATTCTCCCGGACCGGTGCCCTGCCTGCCGGCAGATCCGATGAATTCACCGGCGGATGAAAATTTCCTGACGTTCATGGATGAAAGATCAAGGACAAGAACATCCCCGTTTTCAGTAAGAAGCGCTTCAACGATCTGACCGAAAACGTAATTGGTATCGCCCAGTTCAACACCTATGGAAATACCAGCAGTCAGCTCAAGATGCGCAGTGCCTGATGATTCAATTTCCTCAATCACTGCTGTATCCTCACCTCCGCCGCAACCCGTAAATCCCATAACAGTAGCCAGAAGAGCAGCCGCTGCCGCATATGCTTTGTATTTCATGCTTTCAGCCTTTCCCTGATGAACAGAGTATTGTTGTTTGAACAGTATTACATATTCTATTAATAATCCTTCAGGATTGCGATAATGTAAACAGATTGTAAAAGTTTGTTGCATAGCCGGATTTTCAGATTTTAAATAATTTGTATATTACGAAATATATATGTTCAAGTCTCTTCAATCTAAGGCAGGTTTCCCATGACAGAAGCGAATGTGAAGAAGGAGATAGCAAGCAATATATCCAGAATATCTTCTGAAGGCGCCGATTATGTTGACGCGAGGTATTACCTGGATGACAGTTCTGAAACGCTCTTACTTTACGACGGCGATCTCGAAGCCAACGATACAACGGTTGAGAGCGGTATAGGTGTACGGGTTCTATGGGAAGGCGCATGGGGTTTTTCAGCCACCAGCGATCCCTCCGGTATTGAGGCATGTTTCCGTAAGGCCGCCGCGAACGCCAGAACGGCATCCAGACTTGTCGAAGTTCCGCTTTCGATGGGTGTGAGGGAAGCTGTCAAAGGCAGTTATGCTTCGCCTCTTGAAGTAGATCCCTTTTCTGTGAATCTTCAGGATAAGCTTTCATTTCTGACCAGGCTCGATAATGATCTGAGGGAAGACTTCATCCTCAAGAGAATGGTTTTCGTCAATTTCCAGAAGAAGAGGATTCATTTCCAGAACAGCGAAGGCTCTGAAATAAGCAAGGATCTTGCCTCTGTTTTCGGTACTATCCTGGCCATGGCGCTTGACTCCGATGGTGAGATGCAAAGGCGCAGTATGAGCCTTTATTCAACGGGAGACGGCACCGCCGGCTGGAAAATGATGACCGATCCGGAACTCTTCTCAGGACACGCAGCCAGAGTCAGATCGGAACTGGCTGAGCTTGTCAGGGCGGAACCGCTTGAATATGGAAAGAGATCCGTGATACTGCTTCCCGGTCAGGGTCATCTTCAGGTTCATGAAACAATCGGGCATCCGCTGGAACTGGACAGAATTCTCGGATACGAACTTTCCTACGCCGGAGGTTCTTTTGTCGATCTTGATTCATTCGGCAAACTCAGGTACGGAAGTGATAAACTGTCTGTAAGTTCATACGGAAGCATTGCTAATTCCCCGGGCTCATTCGGATTCGATGATGATGGAACCCCGGAGCGTGATTATCTCCTTATCGACAGGGGCATTCTGGTCAATGCCCTTACATCAAGAGCGATGGTGAACGAAGCGAACGAGAGAGCCGGCAGGGAAGTCTTCAAACAGAGCGGAGGAGCCGCCCGTGCTACATCTTTCTACAGAGCTCCGATAGACAGAATGACAAATGTGAATATTCTTCCGGGTAACGATGGCTCCAGGGAAGATATAATAGCATCAACTGAGGATGGTATTGTGGTGGATAACCCCGTCTCCTGGTCTATAGGTTCCAACCGTGAGCATTTCCATTTCGGATGCGAAATAGCCTGGGAAGTTAAAAACGGAGAGAAGACCAGAGTCCTGAAAAACCCAACCTATCAGGGGCATACACTGGAATTTTACAGGTCTCTTTCTGCAGTGGGTGATAAGTCCACCTGGGTAGTAGAGCAGGTCAATAACTGTGGAAAAGGAGAGCCGAACCAGGTTATGCAGATCGGTCACGGAGTCCCTGTTGTAAAATTCGATGATGTAGTTACCGGAGAAAGGAAGTAGATAATGCTGGACGCAAACATCAGGAAGATTCTGATGCAGGTAAGGGATGAAGCTGCAGATGAGGGCATCCAGGCAACACTTCAGCTGCATCACGAGAAAAGTCATCTCATGCGGATTGGCAACAATTCGGTTTCATTGAACACTTCCGAAGATCTCCTGAGATTGGATGTGGAAGTAACGGAGGGCAGAAAGCAGGGAAGTCAGACCTACCTCGGACCGATCGAGGACGCGGATACGGTCAGAGGCATCCTTAATGCCGCCAGGGAAAAAACGAGAATGGCATCACCCAAAACGTACGATCCCATTCCTGATGAAGTGGAAACATCGATCAGTGAGGACAACCAGTTCGACCTGGACCTTGCCGATCTTGAACCCGGTGTAAAGGCTGAAGCTTACAAGAACATCATCGAGAAACTGGGAAGGAAATACAATTTCTCCGGATCCTGGTCCAGCGGTCTGATGGAGGTCTGCCTTCTTACTACAGCCAGCAGGAACGAAGTTTTCCACAGAGGGACCGATCAGCTGTTCTCTGTTGTGCTGAAGCATCCAGAGGCTAAATGGGAACTTACAAATAATCAGACCGGCTGGAGGGCTTCGGATTTTTCAATCGATAAAACTCTGGATTCCCTCAGTAAGCTGATACCGGTTTATGAGAATAGCGATGGATTCAAGGCTGAACCCGGAGAATACACTGTTATTTTCGGATCAAGTGCTGTGGCAGAGATAATCAGCATGGCAGTGTATACAGGTCTGGCTGGAAGAGGCTGGGAAGAAAAACAGAGCTGGACTGCAAAGTACAAACCGGGAGAAAAGATCATCGGAGATCAGATATCACTGGTAGATGATCCTACAAATCCTGAAACCTTCATGTTCGGCTTCGATATGAGCGGTCGCAAGAGGGGTATCTTCCCGCTGGTGGAGGGTGGAGACCTTAAGAATCTCATGTACGATTCCGGTACCGCCGCCAAGTACGGAAAGAAACCTACCGGTCATGATACAGGTTCACCAAGCATTGTGATGGACACCGGTTTCGGTTCTGCTGACCCCCTTCAAGCAGTAAGGGATTTCGGCAGAGTGCTGTACATTCCCGCGCTGCACTACATGAATATCCCTAACCGAAGCAAAGGTATTTTTACCGGCAGTTCCAGATTCAATGCTGTTCTTGTTGAGGACGGGAAGATAGTATCACCTATTTTCTCATCAAGGGTTACTGATTCTTTCCAGAATGTGCTTGGAAACGTGAAGGTTATCTCATCGGTATCGGAATCTGTCAATGAATCCAATACTTACGGACGAAGGGCACCCGTAGCTCTTAGTGTTCCTTCATATATTGTTTCAGAAGGTGTCAAGATCACAGATTCCGCCGATTCCTTCTAAGCTTTTCGATCAGGGGCCTGCCCGGCAGGCCCCGATTTCCGGGAAACCGCAATGATTGACAATGCAATAAGTAAAGTCCCGGCCCTCATCGTGGGGGGCGGGCCTGCGGGTGCTTCGTGCGCCTGGAAACTGGCAGCTGCCGGTATTCCCTGTATCCTGATAGACAAGGCTGTCTTTCCAAGAGACAAAGTATGCGGCGGTGTTCTGAGTGCGAGAACAGCCGGGATTCTCATCACTTCGGGTATTCTAAGCGAGGCTGAACTTGAAGCGTTGACTCTGAAGCAGCACCGGGCCCTCTCCCTCTGGAACAGGGAAGAACTTCTGAGAACCTATATTTCGCAGAGTGATCCTGTACGGATAATATCCAGAATGCAATTCGATAATACACTGATTGAAAAAGCTGCCCGGGCGGGTGCGGAAATAATTATGGGAGACGCAGCAGTTTCGATCGGTTCGTTCTCTGTGACAACCTCATCTGGAAAGACATTATCCTGGTCAAATATTGTGGGAGCAGACGGATGCGGCAGCCTCGTCAGGAGATTTGTTTCCGATAAAAATGGCAAAGGAACAGGTCTGGGATTGGAGTATTTCATACCACTGACAGATCTGAACGAAGAACCGGAAGATATTCAGATTCACTTTGGTCATTTTCCTTACGGTTATATCTGGGTTATCTCTGATGGTGAAATGGTCAGGATTGGAGCCGGAGCTGTCGGCAGCCCGGTATCGCCTTCCGAATTAAAAGGAGCGCTGAACGCATTCCTTGGGGCAAGAGGTATTCCCTTCCGTAACTACCAGCTTCATGGAGCATCTATACCATCGCGGGAGCTTGATAGAAACCTCGGGAGGGGGAATATCTACCTGGCGGGAGATGCCGCAGGGCTTGTGGATCACGTTTCGGGGGAGGGAATCGGTCATGCCGTACAGAGCGGATTTCTGGTAGCGGACTGCATCATTTCGGGGGGAGATCGCGGAATTATTCAGAACAGGAAGAACAGCTGCATAAACATCGTCAGACAGTCTATATTCTACAGGCATCTGCTATTCAGCCCGTTCACCCGCAGAATAGCTATGATTGGGCTCCGTGACAACGAAGAATTTGCTGAAGGCTACTGGAACATCACCTCCGGCTGCGAATCCTACCACGAAATGTTCGGGCGGCTCTTAACCTGAACTGACAGAAAACCCAAATCACTTGTTTCAGAATTACACTGAAAACATATCTTATTATCTTGACCATGTATTCCAGAGCATTATTGTATGTAAATAGGAGGTATCCCATGAATTGCAAATTGGCTGTAATGGTGCTGGTACTGATCATCCTTAGTTTTACCGGGAATTCTGCGGGGCAGGATGGCTGGTATCAGCAGGATTCAGGAACCTCTGCTTATCTGCTGGGAGTATTTGCCGTGGATTCTCTCACCTGCTGGGCGACTGGCTCTGTGGCAACAATCCTGAACACACTGGACGGTGGATATTCATGGACCGAGCAGTCCTCCCCAGTCGCGGGAACGCTCTACAGCGTCTTCTTTACCGATGCTTCAACCGGATGGATTGTAGGAGAGTTCGGGAACATCCTCCATACTGCAGATGCCGGAGTCAACTGGGTAGAGCAGACAAACAGCAGCAATGTGGATCTCTGGAGTGTGCATTTCGTGGACGGGAACAATGGCTGGGCTGTGGGCGGTAAATTCTTCTCGTCGAGTAATGTCCGGGTGATATGCCACACTTCCAACGGTGGAGCTTCCTGGAGCACTCAGCACTACGAGTCTTACAAACCTTCACTTCACGGGGTTTTCTTCGCCGATGAGAGCACGGGCTACGCGGTGGGAGAAGGAGCAACTATCCTTGCCACCACGAATGGCGGTAGTACCTGGGTAGAGCAGACAGCAGGTATCACGAGCCATCTTGAGGATGTCTACTTCACATCACCTGACACCGGTTTCGTAGTTGGCCAGAATGGCGTAATTCTCTACACCACTGACTCGGGAGCGAATTGGGACCAGCTCACGTCCGGAACCACAGACTGGCTTGGCGGTGCCTGGTTCCATGGTACTGAAACAGGCTGGACCGTCGGAGGGTCCAACGATACAGCAGTAATCCTGAGTACTGCCAACGCGGGAAGCTTATGGGAGCAACAGGCAGCTAATACGGATACTCTTCTGCGGGATGTTCATTTTGTTAACCTCGATATCGGCTGGGCTGTGGGAGCTTACGGGATGATAGTCCATACATCCTCCGGTGGCGGTACCAGCATCGAGGGTAGTCATGTACCCGATTCAGAATCGCTGAACCTCAGGAATGCTCCAGATCCCTTTTCGATTGTTACGACCGTGAGTTTTAATCTGAACAGTACCGGGCAGGTAAGTCTACATGTATTCGATCTGTCCGGCAGGCTGGTCATGATCCCATTGGATGAACCGCTGCAGTCCGGAACACATTCCGTAGTTGTGAATGCAGAAGATCTGGATTCGGGAGTTTATATCTACAGATTAGATACCGGGTCGATACTCGCTTATGAGAGGTTCGTCCTGCTCCGCTGAGTATTTCCCGTGATTTATGCGGGTTGGTGAGGAGCTGAGGAACCGCCTTTTACTGGAATGACCTCTTTATCGTTCCAAATGTTGTGGACTCCAGACCTGTGGATACTTCTTCCACCTCCAGCCGGCATCCATATGCACCCGGGTACCCCGCCGAGACCCAATTACCCATGTAGTAGTACCAGTTTATACCTGGTGAATCTGTATCAACACCGAGCCAGAATCTTGTGAGATATGGCCATTCTGCGTGCCAGCCAATGGCAAATTCCCCGGGGAGGACCACATTCGGATTGGTTATCGGTGCGGACTCGGTCCAGGTATATACATCGGGAGAGCTCCATGAATCGGTGTCCAGTATTTCTTCGTAAAGATTCGTATCGGTGGGAGCGTTACCTTCCCAGCCCTGAATGATTATACGGATAGTGTAATTCATTGCAGCTGGTTTTTTATCTTTAATACAGTACTGAATATTCACAATACGGTATTCTTTCTCGGGATCAAGACCATAAGCAGGATCGTAGAGATTAATATAATTTACGCTGCTCCCCTGAAGCGACGGCCAGGGCTCGTATATGTAACTAAGACCATTTTCCATGGTTCCGTCTGTAGGATCAACCCACATCCCGGTTGTGGAAGGAAGTGGTGTTATCCATATTCGCTCAGGCTCATCTACTTGAACCCCATTAAAAGCCATAGTCATCGAGAACAACGCAAGGGTACAGATAATCATTAACAACTTAGTGTTCATACTTTACCATCCCTGTTTAAAAGAAACCTGCAGCATGAGTTTTGTAGACTGTTAAAACATAAGGAAACCGGTCTATTTTCCATTTCACCAATACCATCAGAAAGATCATATCCGATCCGATATCATCCATTTCCATTACCAAACTGACCATACTATCCGAACACCTTCGCCGTCAATGAAGCTCGATTGTTCAGTTCCTGACCGATTTCAATTTCAGGATACCGGCATGACTGCAAACCTGCGGTTCCCGGGAGTTTTCCTGCGCATTTCTCTCCTCGCGGAGAGAGGATGTCTTATCAGAAAGGAAAGTCCTAACTACCGTTCCTGAGTTTATCCCGGATGGAAATGATATCGTGTGTTGGCTTTTCCTCGACGGCCCTGTTGAGTATCTGAATGAGTTCTTCCCTTATAACCGCCGGTGAGAGCTCTTTAGGTAAATCATCCCCGGATATCTGAATCATCTCCCAGAGATCATGTACAGGAACAACTATGCTCACTGGATCTGAAGCCCCGGAGATAATGTTCTGAACATTTCTTATACAACTCAGTTTTTCTTCAAGAGTTTCGGCTCTTTCAAAACGGATTCTCTGCAGGAGGGAAACGTTCTCCGGCATTTCATCGGATTTCTCCTGTTTCTCAATCAGAGAATTGGACTCCAGGGCAGCGGTTTCCGCTTCCGGAAGCATTCCGAGCCGGAAAAGTGTTCGGGCTCTGTCGGCCTGGAAATAGTAGATGTAATGCACGTAATTCAATTCCTTGAAAATCGGTATCGCCTGATCGAAAGTTTTCAGAGCCTGTTCCAGCTCACCCTGTCTCATCAGAGCAATTGCCATGTAACCAAGTGCTTCCGCCTCACCGTATCGAATACCAATATCACGGGAAGTCTCATAGTATTCCCGAAGCATCTTCAGCGCTCCGGAGTAGTCTCCCTTATCGGTTTTGATTATTGCAAGTCCGCAGGAGTGATAGGATATGTAGTATCTGTCGCCTATCTCCCGGGCGATATCCAGTGCTTTCTGATAAGTTGATTCCGCTTTTTCAAATTGATTCTTATTGTGAAATACATCCGCAAGATTTCCAAGGCTTACGGAATGCAGCCGTCTGTCCTTGTGCTGTATCGCTACATCGATAGCTTTCTCGAGAATATGCTGTTTCTCGGCGGGATCGACTGCCGTAGATGCCATGTTATTGTACACCTTGGCGCTGTTCTCATCATCGTCCTTCATCTCTTTGAATACTCTCAGCTGCTTCTCGAACAGTACTCTGGCCTCACTTACATGACCTGTCATGAATTTGATCGCAGCGAGATACCCTGTGGATTCGTAAATCCCTTTCAGATATCCAAGCTCATTATGAATTTCGAGTGCCTTTTCATTTACCTCCATGGCTGTCTTCATATCTCCCAGACGGGAGGTAAGCCAGGCGCGCATACCCATTGCCTCCGCATATCTCTTCCTGTCTCCTGCTGCGAGTGCGAGTTCTTCCGTCCTTTCCGCCAGTTCCACGGCTTCCCTGCATCTGGCGAATATTCCAAGGATCTTGATTTCTCTTATCATTATGCCGATCAGCTGGTCTTTCCGGTCCGGCTGAAGTTCGAGAAGCTCGCGCAGCCTCACTATGCACTTGTAAGCGAGTTTCACATCTCCGCTCTTTGAAGCGGACTGCAGAACCTTGTCAAGGTAAAAACATGCCGTCTCACTGTCTTTCGCTCTGTCCCAGTGGTACGCCAGATCAGGAAAAAACGTTTCATCGCCCGGATATATATTCTCAATCGCGCAGGCTGCTATGTTGTGAAGTCTGACAAGCTCACTTTCCAGCTGCATACCGTAGACTGTTTCCCTGAGAAGAGCATGATGAAAAATGTACACAATTTCCGAAATTGATGACCAGAGTTTTTCCTCCGCACCATTGCTGAGCAGAGGCGCAAGTTCTTTCCCTGTGAGCATGGCGGAGAGAACCCTCGCATTGAACTCGAACCCCAGAACCGAAGCCGTTCGAACAACCCCTTTCAGATCGTTTGACAGTCGGTCAACCCTGGCCATCAGAAGATCAACGATCCCTCTCGGGATCTTATCGGGAGAGGCGGAAAGTGTAATGATGCCGTTCTTATTCTGAATTGATTCCGATTCAGCAAGATACACAGCGTACTGGCGAAGATAGAATGGATTCATTCGGGAGTGTGCTGCCAGGAATTCCTTAAGATCAGGTCCGGGTGTCCCTCCCAGAATATCCTTCACAAGTTCAGTAAGTGTGTGCTGCTTCAGTGGTTCAAGATCAATGACGACAGGTTTCTGTTCGGATGGGATATCCATTCTTGAGCCATCGTCATTTGTTCTGGCAGCAAGAGCGAGAAGAATGGGAAGGTTGTCCAGATTTCTGATAATACTCCGCAGCAGGGATTCAGAACTGTCATCAAGCCATTGGATATCGTCAATAACCATGAAAAGAGGTCCTGACTGAGCAATACCCAGAAAGAGCTCCTGCAGGGCTGTGATAGTGTTTTCCTGTTTTCCTTCCGGTCCGACCTGATGGTAGAGAGAGCCGGGTATGTCAATTCCAAGAAGCGCTGAGAGAAATGATTCTGTCCTTTCAAGTTCCTTTACTCTTTCCGGATACCTGCTTTTTAATTTCGCGCAGGTTTGCTGGAAAATCCTGTCGAATGCTGCCCGGTTATCCTTCTCGGATGAATCCTTTTTCTGCTGGAAATAACCTCTCAGATATGCAACAAATGGTCCGAAGCTTCTTCTGATAATATCCTCGCACCTCAGATGAATTCTCCGGAATCCCTGAGTTTCAAGAATGCTGCCGGCCTCCCAGAGAAGATGGGATTTGCCGGTTCCTGCCGAAGCTGAAACCAGCAGAGAGCTGCCTGTGGAATCACCCGCTGATTGCAGGGCAAGATCAGTTATTATCCGCAGCTCTTCGTCTCTTCCGAGAAGTATACCCTCATAAGGATGTCCACCTGATTCAGCAGTGCTGTCATCAAGTTTGATAATATTAACTTTATCGGTTATTCCCTTGAGTCTGACTGAGAGAGGTGTGCCTGACTCCGAAGTATTCATGGAAACACTGTCACATACATAAATGCCGGGTTTTTTCTCGAATCTCATTACCCGGGCTGCAATATTCACCTGACTTCCAAGAACAGTATAGGCTCCCATCTGCCTGAACCCGAGAAAACCGGCATACACAGTTCCCGATGAAATCGCTATTCTGAGGGGAAAGGGCGCAGAGTTGAATATCTGACGGGCGAAAGTCAAAGCGCGTTCCTGATCCTTCTCATGTGCTTCCGGAGCTCCGAACAGGGTCAGACAATAGAATCCCTTTTCATCGTAATGAACTCCATTGAAAAAGCCTCCTGTTTCTGCAGACGACTGAATTATCTCCGGAGCGATTGATCTGATCAGCGGCAGATCATCTTCTGCAGAATCCGCCGGAGTCAGAAACACGGAAAAAACTCTTCTGAACTCACCGTAGGGTTCAGAGTTGAGTAATTTATCCGAGAAAAAGCCGGTTTCGAGGATTCTGTCAGCGGCTCTCCCGCCCATTCTGTCCATTGAAGCGGTATTTTCTGCTGGAGTTTCATCACTGCGAAAGGCAAATTTACCCTGTTCGGGCATTTCGAGAGCATGGAACGCCCTTCTGAAGACATTTCCTGCGAAGAACCATCCTTTCCTTTCTCTCCCGAATATTCCCCAGTCTATTTTTCCATCGGAACCTCCGGCTCTGAAATCGATCCCGGCTGTTGAAGATACCGATGCCATAGCCAGCCTTTTCAGCATATCTTCAGCAAAAGATTCTGTCTTTTCAATCGAGGTACCCGGAATGAT
>JBDLJP010000028.1:0-12854 GCA_039714295.1 Candidatus Fermentibacterota bacterium | reverse complement strand
TGCCGATGCTATAGCTCCGAGAATTGCCGCGAATTCAATCCTCATGCCGGCAATGACAAGACCCGCAGTAACAAGAATGAAAGCACCGAAAAGCTGAAAGAGAGTTATTATGAGCACCGGTCTGCCGATGGTTTTCAGTTTTCTCAGGCTGAATTCACTTCCGATCACCAGAGCGATAAGCGCCAGGGCGATCTCGGTTATCGCGGCAAGGGTTTCATCAAGGTCCTGATGAACGAGACCAATGAATGAGGGACCCAGAAGAAGACCCGCAAGTATAAAGCCTGTGATGGCCGGAAGCCGTACTTTTTCAGCAAGCCTTCCCATGAAATAGCTTCCCATGAGAAGAATCCCTACACCGAATACGATATGATGGCTGAAAACTTCCCGCAGCTCCAGCAGATAAGTCGATAATTCCGAAAACATCAAACCTCCAAACTGGACTCCAGAATAATTAGGTGACGCTCCCGGGTCAACCTTAGTGATTAATGCAGAAAAGCCTTATATTGCCATGTCTTCAGAATAATTGATATTGATTCGAAAGGTGTGAAACTGTGAATCTAGAAGAAATCCGAAGAAGTTATTCCAGAACATCCGACAGGCTTGCAAGACTAAAGGAGGGTCTTTGACTTTGCTGAACTTGTAGCGAAGGAGAGGAAACTTAATAAGCTGATGGCTGAACCGGGTTTCTGGGACAGCAGGGAAGCCGCAATGAAAAGTATTGCGGAGAACAAGCAGATTCAGGGATGGCTCGATCCCATCCGAGCATTGGAAAGTGCTCTCGATAATGTAAGCATCGCTGTAGAACTGCTTGAAAGCGGTTCGGATGAAGAGCTTCTGAACGAGAGTACATCCAATCTATCCGCGATTAACATGAAGCTGGACCGCCTGGAATTTATGCAGATGCTTGCGGGACCGCATGACCGGAATGATGCGATACTTACGATCCGTTCGGGTGCAGGGGGACAGGACAGCCAGGATTGGGCTGAAATGCTTATGAAGATGTACATTCACTGGGCCGAAAAACAGGAATTTGATGTAGAGGTGCTCAGTATCAGCGAGGGTGGTACGGAGGGTGGTATAAGAGAAGCAACCATGACGGTTAAAGGTCCATGGGCTTACGGGTACTTAAGGGCTGAGGGCGGAATTCATCGTCTTGTGAGAAAATCACCCTTCGATCAGAACCACAGGCGGCATACCAGTTTTGCTTCAGTGTTTCCACTGCCGGACATCGAGGATGAAATAGAGATCGATCTCCGCGAAGATGATATCAGGATTGATACCTACAGGGCAAGCGGAGCGGGCGGTCAGCATGTTAATAAAACAGATTCAGCTGTAAGAATGACTCATATTCCAACCGGAATTGTGGTCACATGCCAGAACCAGAGATCACAGTTCAGGAACCGGGAAGTAGCCAGGAGAATCCTGAAGGCAAGACTGTTCGAACTCGAAGAGGAGAAGAGGCGGGAAGAGAAGGCAAAACTGGAGAAAACAAAGAAGGATGTGTCGTGGGGTCATCAGATAAGATCGTACGTCATGCATCCCTACAGGATGGTAAAGGATCACCGAACCGGAATTGAAACGTCCAGTATTGATGATTTCCTGTCCGGTGAAATCCAGGAATTCATTGAGGAATATCTGAGAAAGAGCAGCCAGCAATGAGTGATGAAAACAGATCAGTGAGAGAGGATAAGCTTCTTCATCTTAAGGAAGATATTGGTATAGACCCATTTCCTGCAAGATGTATGACACCGGTACCGATCAGTAAGATAAGGGAGAACGGTGAGTCGGAAGAGAGTGTAATCGCATCGGGAAGACTTACAGGTAAAAGGGAGCACGGAAAGACGATATTTGCTGACCTGAGAGATGGATCAGGTTCGATCCAGTTGTACTTCGGTAAAAAGGTACTGAGTGAAAATGACTGGTCCGTGCTTGAGCTTCTTGATCTCGGAGATATCGTTCAGGTGAAGGGATCCGTCTTTACCACCAGAATGGGAGAGCTGACGATAAGATGTGAGCAGCTTGAACTGCTCTGCAAGAGTCTAAGGCAGCTTCCTGTTGTTAAAGTGGATGCACAGGGTGTGGCGTATGATGAAGTCAGCGACAGGGACTTGCTCTACAGGCACAGGTGCGTAGACCTCCAGGTGAATCCTGATTCACTTGACAGATTCGTAAAGCGGAGCAGGATTATATCCGCATTAAGATCGTATCTTGATTCCAACGGATTCCTGGAAGTTGAAACACCTGTTCTTCAGCCGTTGTACGGAGGCGCAGCTGCGGAACCCTTTGAAACCAGGTACGAAAGTATGAACCAGCAGTTCTATCTGAGAATAGCAACAGAGCTTTACCTGAAACGTCTTATTGCGGGCGGGATAGACAGAGTGTACGAGCTGGGCAAGGATTTCAGGAATGAGGGCGTGGACAGAACACACAGCCCCGAGTTCACTCAGCTTGAACTGTACGAGGCATATGCGGATTACAGCGTCATGATGAACAGATTCGAAGAGATGATCCGTACGGCAGCCGATGCTGCAGGTCATAGCGGCACAATTGTGTACCAGGGAACCGAGTTTGATCTTACTCCTCCGTTTCGGAGAATAGGTTTCATGGATTCACTTCAAGAGGCAAGCGGGGAAGACCTCTTCTCATGGGACACTGATGCTCTTACAAAGCTCATGGATGAAAAAGGTATTATTACCAGTTCGAATGACCGCATAGCAATGCTTGACAAATTATTCGACCATTTCGTTGCCGACAGGATAACTCAGCCGACTTTCGTGGTCGATTACCCGGAGGAACTTTCGCCGCTTGCAAAGCACAGGAAAGATAACCCGCGCGAGACCGAGAGGTTTGAAGTGTTCTTCGCGGGTCTTGAGCTTGCCAACGCTTTCAGTGAACAGAATGATCCTCTGCTTCAGAGGAGGATTCTGACCCGGCAGGCAGAGATGAGTCTGCATCGGAGGGGTGAGCTTGATGAGGAGTTCCTGTACGCCCTGGAAACAGGCATACCTCCTACGGGGGGAATGGGGATAGGAGTTGACCGTCTTGTAATGATATTGACGGATACAGGAAAAATACGGGATACTATCCTTTTTCCTCATTTGAGGCGGAACTGACTGTGAAGCTTCCCCTGGTTTTCCGTATTGCCTGGCGACAGATATTCAGCAGATCCAATTCCGGTTTTGTGAGGACAGTATCTTCATTATCGATTGCGGGGATCGCAATCGGAGTTGCCGCACTGGTAATATTGAATTCTTTCATGGATGGATTCTCGGAATCCATACTGAAACAGCTCTCATCCATTCATCCTCCTATGCAGATCAGGATTCCAGGCGGTTATCCGCTTGGACCGGATGATATCCGTTTTGTGGAAAACCTGGCTGCGATGTCTGAGAATATCACATCTGTTTCCCCTGTGCTTGAGAAAACGGCAGTTGCCGCTGGAAACAGCGGAGACATCGCGGGGGTCCGCGTCAGAGGAGTGAACTGGGAAGTCGAACCTCTTCTGGTATCAGGAGAACGACTGAGTGATCTGAATATACCCGACCAGGGTGCTGTCCTTGGCACAGCGCTCTCCGAAAGACTGGGAATCTCCGCGGGAGATACTGTCAGACTGGCTTCCACCGATGCCACTCAATTCTCAGTCATGGGCAGACTGCTTGTAGATACGATTATTTCTGTTTCTGTCTGTGCAGTAACCGATTTTGGAATTGATGAGTACAATTCTTCAATAATCATCACAGATCTGACAACCGTTTCTCATTTATTCAGAGACCCGATATCTGCAACTTCGCTTAGTGTAGGCCTTGTTGAGGAAGCGGATCCGCTGAGAGAAGCCGAGACCATTTCTACAGTAATGAGAGAATCGTATATAGCGGGAGAGAGCGAATATATGGTCTGCAGCGCTTTTATTTCAGCCCATCAGAATCTCTTCGCGGCTCTGGGACTGGAGAAAACAGGAATGACTATCGTATTGACTCTGATAAGTGTTGTCGCGATGCTGAACCTGCTCAGCGCTCTTAACATGATAGCTATCGAGCATCGGAGGGATACTGGAGTTCTGAGATCCATGGGAGCATCTCCGGGTACGATAGTATCCACAGGATTAATGCAGGGCGGCATCATAGGTCTCAGCGGTGCATTGACCGGAACTGCTTTTGCTGTGCTTGTTACTGTCATGATAAACAGCTTTTTTCCGATTAAGCTGGAAAGCAGTGTTTACTGGATTGATGTTCTTCCGGGGAAAATACAGCCGCTGCTTATCCTGAGTATTGGCTCTGCTACAATCGCAGCCTGTTTTATTGCCTCTGTTTTTCCTGCTCTGCATGCCATAAAAGTCTCACCTTCAGAAGCGGTAAGGTATGAATAAAAACACAAACTCCGTTCTCTCCGCTGTTGATATATGGAAATCGTACGGAAAAGACGCCACCTATCTTTCGATCATCAGGGGGGGGGCCATCGAAATATCAGCTGGAGAGATCGTATCCATTGTCGGTCCGAGCGGTTCGGGTAAAAGCACTTTTCTTCATGTCTGCGGAGTGCTTGACCCGCCTGACAGGGGTACAGTAACTGTAGGTGATATGGATGTATGGTCAGTCAGTGAATCCAGAAGGGCACGGATCAGGAACATTGAGCTCGGGTTCATATTTCAGTTTCATCACCTGCTTGATGAGTTCACGTTGCAGGAGAATGTGGCTATGCCCTCCATGCTGGCCGGGAAAACCAGAAAGGATGCCCTTGATTCCGCAGCACTGCTCCTCGAGGAAGTCGGTCTCTCTGACAGAGGCGGGCATTTCCCTTCAGAAACTTCCGGAGGGGAGAGGCAGAGAGCAGCCGTAGCCAGAGCGCTGATACTTTCACCTTCTGTCGTGCTGGCTGACGAACCGACAGGAAACCTTGATGCAGCCAACAGCAGGATCGTGGAAGATCTTATGTTCGAGCTGGCAGTCAGAAGAAATCAGGCTTTTATTATTGCGACCCATAGTACTGAACTAGCAGGGAGAGCTCACAGATGCCTGACGCTGGATGATGGTATTCTGCACAACTGATGCAGCTGATTGCAGAGTTTATTGCGCAGGATTATCTTTGGGGAACAAAGCATCACTATTCCGGATAGATTATCCCTGAACCGGGAATGTTTTTTTTGAAGGAGAATAAGTGTCGGAAAAACTGACAGAGAAAGCACGAGCTGCGCTTGAGATTGCTGTTAATGAAGCCGAAAGATCAGGACAGAGCAAAGCAGCCTCCGAGCACATTCTTTTCGGTCTGATTTCTGTAAAGGGTTCCGCAGCCATGATTATTCTTCACGAGCTGGGTGTAAGGCTGGGTGTGCTTAGAACAAGACTTGAGAATCTGATGCGAAGACCAGCGGCTAACGAGATAAATCTCAGAGAGATAGGCTGGACATCCAAAGCACGTCTAGTAAGGCGTGAAGCCGGCAGGAGAGCCGCAAGCAGAGGCGCATCTGAAACCGGGACTCATCACCTTCTTCTTGCTCTCCTGTCCGTTGGAAACTGTCAGGCATCAAATATTCTCAGGGAAAAAGGCGTATCTCTGAAGACGGCTGAAGAAGCGGCTGCTGAGCTTCCGCCTCATATCGAATCAGACGGAGCCGCTGACCATCAGAAGAATGTTCAGGAAATACCCGGAATAGAGTATTTCTGCAGAGATCTGACAAAAATGGCAAGTGAAGGGAAACTCGATCCGGTAATAGGCAGGGAAAAGCAGATCAACAGAGTTATCCAGGTACTCTGCAGGAGGAAAAAATCCAATCCCATCTTAATAGGTGAACCCGGAGTCGGGAAAACTGCGATAGTGGAAGGTCTGGCCAGTCTGGTAGCGCAGGGCAAAACACCGAATATCCTGGCTGGCAAACGGATACTTGCCCTTGATATGGCTGCAGTTGTAGCGGGAACGAAATACAGAGGACAGTTCGAACAGAGATTGAAGAAGCTTCTTCAGGAAATCACCGAATCAGGCGATATCATCCTTTTTATAGATGAAGCGCATGTACTTGTCGGAGCCGGTGCTGCCGAGGGTGCCATGGATGCCGCCAACCTTCTTAAACCGGCCCTGGCAAGGGGTGAATTGAGGTGCATCGGAGCCACAACACTGGATGAATACAGGAAACGTATTGAAAAGGACGGAGCGCTGGAGAGAAGATTCCAGCCGGTCCCTGTAGACCCGCCTTCAGTAAGTGATACGATAGAGATACTGGAAGGCCTCAGACACAGATATGAAGAACATCATGGAACTGTATACGCAGATGAAGCTGTTCAGGCTGCGGCGAAACTGGCAGCAAGATATATCAGCGGCAGGTTCCTGCCTGATAAAGCCATCGATGTCCTTGATGAAGCGGGGGCGAAGAATAGAGTATCTCATGCCATTCTGCCCGATAGTATTAAGGAGATGATGAGCGATCTGACGGAACTCAAAGTCAGAAAGAGATCAGCATCGCAGAATGAAGATATCGAAGCCACTCTCAGATTGAGGAAAGAAATAGAGGATCTGGAGAAGGAACTCACTGAAGCGCGTTCAAGCTGGCTGGCCGGTCTTCAGATTTCTCCCGTTTCAGAACAGCAGGTAGCCGAAGTTGTCGCGGATATGACAGGCATTCCGGTAAGCAGGGTCGGCAAAAGTGAAACTGCCGGTCTTCTGGACCTTGAAGAGAGGCTTGAATCCAGGATAGTAGGGCAGAGGGAAGCGATAGACAGCATAACCAGCGCTATCAGAAGGAGCCGCGTGGGTCTGCGGGATGTGAACAAGCCGGCTGGAACATTCCTTTTCCTCGGTCCTTCGGGAGTTGGAAAAACAGAGACCGCCAGGATACTTGCTGAGCTGGTTTTCGGAGACCCTTCAGCTCTTATCAGGATAGACATGTCCGAATTCCAGCAGAGTTTCTCCGGATCCAGGCTGATCGGCGCACCTCCGGGATATGTAGGATACGATGAAGGCGGACAGTTAACGGAGAAAGTCCGGAGAAGACCATATTCAATAGTACTTCTGGATGAAATCGAAAAAGCTCATACCGATCTTTACAATATGCTGCTTCAGGTATTGGATTACGGCAGAATGACAGACAATTACGGCAGGGAGATAGATTTCACAAATACGATTCTGATAATGACAAGCAACATCGCTTCCCGAAGCCTTCTGAACGGTGGAAAACTCGGGTTCTCGAATGAAGAGCCGGAAGGTGAAACGGAACGTATTGACGGTATGGTCATGGATGCAGTAAAAAGCCATTTCAACCCGGAGTTTCTCAACAGACTGGATGAAATAGTAATATTCAACCCCCTCGAATTCAGCGAAATGGAAAAAATAGTCACCCTGCAGATGGAGGATGTCGAACAGCGGCTCTCTGAACTCGGGATTACACTCGCTCTCTCACCAGAATCCATAACACTTATAACAGAAGCCGGTTACGACCCGGAAGCCGGAGCACGGCATATAAGAAGGACAATAAGAAGACTGCTTGAGGACCCGCTTACCGATGCGATACTCAGAGGTGAATTCTCATCAGGAGATGCCATTCTTGCGGTCAGGGACGGCAGCTGCATCGTTTTTAAAGTCGCCGATGAGAACAATAATAATGAAGAGGAAATCAGATCTAACACAATACAGGGAAGAGTTGAGAATTGAGATTTACCACAGCATTACTGGCATTTGTGATCTCAGCGTCGCTGGCGCTGGAGATCGGTTCGGTGGAAGTGACAGGCAACTCATTTGTAAGCACTGATCTCATTACAAGGGTCTTCGGACTGGAGACAGGTGATACCTACAGTCCTGCTGCGCTCAGCAGGGGAACCAGAGATCTTTTCGGGCTTGGTTATTTCAGTAACATCGAAATACAGGCTGATACAACAGGAGAGGTGGCTGCTCTATTAATAGTAGTTAACGAAAACAGACTGCTCAGCAGAATAGAGTTCAGTAATCCGGGATGTCTTGATGAAGACGATGTTCTGGATTCCCTCTCACTTTTCCCGGGCCAGACAGTCTCACCGGGAGAGGTCGAGGAAGCCCGGAAGATAGTATTGCATTATTACGCCGAAGAACACAGACATCAGGCTCAAGCTACTCCTGTATGGCTTGATCCGGACAGCGGCAACAGAAGTGTCCTGCTGTTTGAGTGCGAAGAGGGTCCTGATATCCGCGTAGGGGAGATTGACTTTTTTGGTAATATCGCATTTAACGATGGAAAACTCCGGGACCAGATGGACACCAGGCAGGATTCCTTCTGGCGATCCGGAAGGTACAGAAAAAGTGAATTCGAAGCCAGCCTTGATTCGGTGATAACCTATTACCAGGATCATGGATATCCTGAGGCCCGAATAATCGAGGTTGAACAGTCAATGCTTGAAGACGGTCGGCATCTGAGGTTCGAAATCACACTGGATGAGAATGAGTACTACACTTTTGGTGAAATATCATTCTCCGGTAACGATGCCTTTCCCGACTCCATCCTTCTATCGGTCATGGATATGAAACCGGGAGACGAATACAGCAGGAAAAAGATGAACTCTTCCCTTATGACAATGTATGAGCTGTTTCAGGAACTGGGATATTTTTACGCTGGCATCGATCCGGTTGTAACAGACAGCGGGACGGATAATACTCTGGATATCGCCTATATTGTGAACGAAGGTGAAAGAGCCCATGTCCGCAGGATAGAGATAACCGGGAATAACAGAACACTCGAAAATATCATCAGAAGGCAGTTAACTGTATATCCAGGCGACATGTTCCAGCGATCAGCTCTTATGAGAAGCTACAGAAATATCTACTACTTGAATTATTTTAATAATGTCGGTGTGGATTTCCGTTATCTCGAGGATTCCCCGGATGTTGACATTGTATTCGATCTGGAAGAAAAAACAACCGGCAAGGCAGGAATAGGAGCCGCGTACGGCGGAGGGACCGGATTCAGCGGATTCGTTGAACTGGGCGAAACCAATCTTTTCGGACGAGGGCAGAGCCTGACCTTCAATTATCAGTTCTCAAGTACTCAGCATGATGTCCAGATAAGTTTCAGGGAGCCGTGGTTCAGGGATACTCCTTTATCACTCGGCGGTGAACTTTTCCATACTACCTACAATGAATCTGATTACGACCGCCGCAGAACGGGTGGAGCTGTAACTGTGGGACGTCCGCTTCCCTGGGTTGATTACGCCTCAGCCTCCATAAAGTACAGTCTTGAAAAGGTTGATGTATTCAATATCACCAGTGATACGACAAGTTATTACTATTCACTTCGTAATACTGACTGGCCAAGATGGACAAGCTCGGTCAGACTGAATTTCACAAGGGACAGCCGGGACAGACAGTTGTTCGCGTCCAGCGGTTCACTGAACAGTATCACAGGAGAATTCGCCGGCGGAGCACTTGGCGGAAACATAGGATACCAGAAGTACCTGATTGATTCAAGCTGGTATGTACCATCCTTCTGGAGATTCATCTTCTTCCTTAGAACAAGGGTCGGGATGGTTGCATCTCTTGACGGCAGAGAACCTCCGGCATACGAGTATTTCGAACTGGGCGGTACAGGTTTTTACGGTGTTCGAGGGTACCCCAGTCACAGCATCACTGCACGGGAAGGCTACGAGACGGTAGGCGGAAGTTCAATGCTTATTCTCAGCGCTGAATACAGATGCCGGATAATAGATCAGCTTCAGGTTGCCGTATTCGCTGATGCGGGGAATACCTGGTCTTCCTGGTCTTCCAGTGATTTTTCTGATCTGAACAGGGGGGCGGGAATAGGGATCCGTATCGAAGTACCTATGCTGGGCGTCATCGGTTTCGATTACGCCTACGGTTTCGATGGTCCTGAACGCGGCTGGGAACCTCATTTCCAGTTTGGTACAATGTTCTAGAAGATGAAGGAGCCGAAGCCTGAGACGACCGGATTGCCGGTTACTCAGACTGAGAGTTCCGTTTTGGAGGATTACAGTTATGAAAACAGCCCTGCTTGCAGCACTGTCCGCTATTTCTATTCTTGCAGCACAATCGATCGCGGTCATAGATTCAGACAGGATCTTCGATAATCTGGGTGAGGTGACCGATGCCACAGAGCTGCTGGAAAGAGAAATACTGGAGTGGGAAGCTCATGCTGATTCGCTTCAGGAAGAGATCGATGCCATTCAGGCTGATCTTGAGTATACAATGGTAATGAGTCCTGAACGGAGAAGAGAGAGAGAAACGCTGATCGAAGAAAAGTCTGAGGAGCTTCAGGTATTTCTGTCCCGAACATTCGGTCCCGGCGGACTGGTCGAATCAAGAAACAGCCAGCTTGTCTCACCTATAGTGGCAAGCATCAATGAAGCCGTTCAGGAACTGAGCATCGAGGAAGGGTACGATATCGTATTGGACACATCGGGGGGATTGGTTGTATATGTATCCAATTCTATTGATATAACAGATATGGTTCTGGAAAAACTATCCACCGGAAGCAGCGACTGATATGAAGTTATCCATTCTGGCTAAGAAGTTGAATGGAGAACTTATCGGACCGGATGGAGAGAGTGAAGTTGCCGGAGTCTCCACGCTTGGGGCTGCCAAGCCGGATCAGGTCTGCTATTTCGGAAACAAGCTTTACAGGAAATACCTGAAAACCACAAGCGCCCTGGCAGTAATTACAAGAGAAACAGTTGAATCCTCCGCTCCGAACATAATTCTTGTAAAAGAGCCTTATCGTGCTTTCAGAGAAGTACTGATTCTGTTCAGACGTGAAACACCTTCCGGCTTCAGAGGAATTCATCCGACTTCAGTAATACATCCGGATGCAGTATTGGGCGCTGATGTAACCGTCGGTCCGAATGCTGTTGTGGATTCAGGTGCGATGATAGGCGAAGGCACATCTATTGGCGCCGGTTCTGTCATTGGTCCGTCCGTCACCATCGGCTCAGAGTGTTGTATTAAGCCCCTTGTCTCAGTTTATCATGACTGCTATATCGGCAGCAGAGTGATAATTCACTCCGGCACTGTGATAGGAGCAGATGGTTTTGGTTTCGTACCCGATCCTGAAGGTCACCTTAAAATACCGCAGAACGGGAATGTGATCATAGAGGACGATGTTGAAATAGGTGCCGGATGCACGATAGACAGAGCCGTAGTCGGCAGTACAATTATCGGAAGGTTTTCCAAGCTAGACAATCTTATTCAAATCGCTCATAATGTAACGGTTGGCTCCGGCTGCTTAATCGCTGCACAAACTGGAATATCAGGGAGTACAGAGATTGGGTCGGGAGTTATTTTCGGCGGTCAGGCGGGTACAGCCGGGCATATCGCTATCGGGGATGGAGTGGTTGTAGCTGCTCAATCGGGAGTTACGAAAGATGTTGCAGCCGGAGATACTGTATCCGGTTACCCGGCCCGTTCGCATAAACGAGCCCTGAAGCTGAATGCTGCTGTTTCTGATCTGCCGGAGTTCAGGAGAAAAGTTTTAGAATTCATAAGAGATTTCAGTAGTAAAGAAGAGGAATAATACATATGAACCATTACCAGACTACACTGCAGCAATCTGTGGTATACAGCGGAATCGGTCTTCATCTCGGCAAGATGACTTCCATTACTTTCAAACCTGCTCCCGCGAATACGGGGATTGTGTTCGTAAGAACAGATGTGAAAAGCAGACCCCGAATAAAAGCCTGTCTTGAGAATGTAAGACAGGTCGAGGAGCAGTCAAGAAGAACGACCCTGGGTTACGACTACTACGAAGTTCATACTGTCGAGCATGTTCTTTCCGCACTTTACGGTCTGGGGATTGATAACTGTATCATTGAGCTTGATTCAGATGAACCTCCCGAACCGGAAGATGGTTCCCTCAGAAGCTATATAAAAGTGCTTGAGGAGGGTGGAATAAAAGAATATGAAGGAGAACTGGCAAAGATAGTCGCGATCGAGAAACCCATAAGCATAGATGCCTTCGGAGCCACGCTTACTGCTGTTCCGCATGATACCCTGAAAATCAGCTTCACGATCAATTTCGATCATCCGGTCCTCGGTACTCAGTACCTTTCACTTGAGCTGACACCTGATACATTCAAGAAGGAGATAGCTCCCGCCAGAACATTCTGCCTGTACAAAGATGTCAAGCACCTTCAGGAGAAGAATCTGATAAAGGGCGGTACGCTGCAGAATGCAGTTGTAGTTGGCGATGATGGAATTCTGAATGATGAACCATTAAGATTCCCCGATGAATTCGTCCGGCATAAGATACTTGACCTTATCGGTGACCTTTCCCTGCTCGGGGCAAAGCTGAAGGGGCATATCATATCTGCGAAATCCGGTCATGCATCCAACGTGAAATTCGTAAAGAAGATTGCTGACGCTCATAAACCAACCAGAGACACAATCCCTCTTACGGATAAGAAGTGGGATATCAACGATATCATGAACCTGCTTCCCCACAGATATCCTTTTCTTCTTGTTGACAGGATGCTGGAGGTTGTGCCTGATAAGAGAGTAGTCGGTCTGAAAAATGTTTCCATCAATGAACCGTTCTTTCAGGGGCATTTTCCGGGAAGCCCCATAATGCCGGGAGTGCTTATAATAGAGGCAATGGGGCAGGTCGGCGGATTGATGCTGTTCAATTCACTTGAAAAACCCTCCGACTGGATCGTATTTTTCACCGGTCTTGATAAAGTCAGATTCAGGAATCCTGTTCGCCCCGGCGATCAGCTTATTTTTGAACTGGAAATGGTGCACCAGAAAGGTCCTATGTGTAAAATGAAAGGTGTAGCCAAAGTTGATGGCAAAACAGCTGTTGAAGCAATAATAATGGCCATGCTGGTAGAGAAAGAATGATACATCCCACCGCTGTTGTTGATTCTGTTCTGCCCGACGATGTGCAGGTAGGACCC
>JBDLJP010000027.1:0-12866 GCA_039714295.1 Candidatus Fermentibacterota bacterium | reverse complement strand
AAGTAAACACCTGTTCCGATAATCCAGCCAGCGTAGCCGGATTCCAGTACAGACCCATGGGATCTCCTGAAACAGACGTGAAGGCGCCCCCCATAGCAACAGCTCGGGCTCCGACAGGTACTTGCAGGAAGGCGAAACCGGCCGTACCGGCAAGCGCGGAACCTGATATTATTGCCAGCATGACTGCTGCCAGAATTTTCTTCATTGATATTCTCCGTTTCGCAAATCTTTTAGAATAACAGATAGCCTATGACCATTAATCGGTTCGGTCAACAGGGGAGAAAGCCCATATTACTGCCGCACTGTCAGTCCTGAAGCCCCTGATCATGTCATATGCGCAGATAATCAAACGTCTTCCCCGGGATACCTGTACCGAATCAAGCCTGAGTACAGGGTAATCATCCGGCATTGTATCCTCCAGAAACCAGCCATCTCCCTCAAGTCTTAGACCCAGATCAAGGATATTGTTCCCGCCCATGGCTGCATAGAAACCTCCAGTTGAGGAATTCAGCGGAGGATAGACCATTACGGTGCAGGGTTCCAGCAGGCTGAGACTGCAGACCATTATCCCGGTTCCTGTATATCCCTGGGATGACAATCGCTCAAGGACAGATAGAGCTTCTGAATGCAGTGTACTCCCCGATGATGGAACAGACACCAGTAAAATGAAGATGATGATAATTCTTTTCAAATCAGTCCTTAATCCCGGATCTGCTGTAACTCGTTACAATACGCTTCTGAACAAAAAGGAATAGAATAATAAGAGGTATAGTGGAAAATGTTGAAGCCGCCATCAGAAGTTCGAAGTTGCTGGACTGCTCCTGATTGAAATACGACAACCCCACCTGGAGAACTCTGAGGTTTTCAGAATGCGTTACAACCAGGGGCCACATGAAGCTGTTCCATGATCCGATGATGTTGAACAGAATAACCGTGACGATGACCGGTTTGGAAAGGGGCAGAACCACCTTCCATAGATATTTAAGCCTTCCGCAGCCATCAAGAATAGCGGCTTCGTAAAGTGTTTTGGGAATGGTCTTGAAATGCTGCCTGAAAAGGAATATGCTGAACACATTCGTTGTCCATGGTACTATCAATGCCATATAAGTATTTATCCAGCCGAGTTTTGCAAGAATAACATATGAGGGGGCGAGGTAAACAGGCTGAGGTACCATCATCGTTGAAAGAAAGAGCAGGAACAGAAAGTTCTTCCCCTTGTATTTCATTGTGGCAAAGGAATATGCAGCTAGACTAGCTGTTACGAGTACTCCAGCAACGGTGAGCAGCGTAACAAAAAGGGTGTTGAGAAAATAGGTACCGAACGGTACCTTAGTCCATGCCTCAACATAATTACTCAGGCCTCCCTTCTGGAGAGATGTGCTGACCATCCACAGGAAGGGCAGGAGCATTACAATGCCGCCGAGTATAAGCAGGAAATGCTTCGTGATACTCATTGCTGCATTTCTTGGATTAATCTGCATCATGAGTAATACACTTTCTTGCCCGCAACCTTACGCTGAAGGATCGTAAGCGAAAGCAGGATAAGAAACAGGAATACAGATATAGCGCTTGCGTAACCGATATCGAATCGGTCGAATGCCTTCTGGAACAGATAGAATACCATCACATTTGTGGTTCCCAGAGGTCCACCGCCGGGCGGAGGCGTCATAACGTAAACCAATGCAAATGTTTTGAACGAGACGATCGTACTCATGATAAGGACGTAATAAGTTGTAGGTGAGAGAAGAGGCCAGGTAATATGACGGAATGCCCCCCAGACACCCGCTCCATCCAGTCTTGCCGCTTCGTAGTACGATTCGTCAATGTTCTCGAGACCTGCGAGGAACAGTACGGTATTGTATCCGGTACTCTTCCAGACACTCACCATCATAAGTGATACAAGGGCAAGGCTGGGTCCTGCTAGAATCCCTTTCGGGTGTATTCCGAGCGGAGAGAGCATCATTTCAAAAATACCGCGGGGTTCCCGCAGCCACATCAGCGGTTCTCCGCCCAGGGCAGTGATAATCTGGTTGATGGGACCTGCTTCAGGGTTATACAGCCATGTCCATACAACGGAGATGGCTACCGCGGATGTCACAACCGGAAGGAAGTATATAGTTCTGTAAAAGCTCTTCCCTGCCAGTTTGCGCCTCAGAAGCATAGCAAGGAAAAGCGGAATAAGTAATCCTGCAGGGACAACACCAAGAACAAAGAAAACCGTATTCAGGACACTCTGCCAGAAACGAGCGTCGGAAAGCATGCGCGCGTAATTAGCAAAGCCGACGAAACCGTGAAATCCGCCGATGTCGTAATCCGTGAATGAAGCCGTGAAGGAGCTGAGAATAGGCAGAGTTCTGAAAACCAGCACTATGATCAGCGCAGGAAGGATGTAGAAATACGGTCCCAGCCTAGTTCGAATTTTCAATTGCAATCCCTTATCTGAAATCCAGTCATAAAAGTAGAAATACTGAAAACCTCTCCGTCGGTTCGCACAACAATAGTTCCCTGAGTGTCAGTCCGCAAGATTTCAGACCCCAGTTCACGGTATATTTCAATAACTCGCGGATGCGGATGTCCGAAACTGTTGTTCCTTCCCGCTGAGAATACAGCTGTCTGCGGATTCAATCTTCTCAAGTACGGCGGGAAGATCGAAGTGAGACTGCCGTGGTGAGGCACTTTCAGGACAGTTACCGGCAGAGCGCTGCTGGTAAGGGCTCTTTCCGACTCCTCTTCCATATCACCGGTCAGAAGTGTGGAGAAGTTTCCGCATGTTATTCTCAGAAGGGCGGAGCTCTCGTTGATATTAAGATCGGTTTCCGCAGAGCCGACGGATATCACGCAAACAGTAACGAGTGGTGATAATCGGATAGTCATGCCCGTTTCAAGGAAGCTGTAACCGCAGCCGGCATCCATTACCGAGTTCAGGAAGTCTTCATACAGCCAGGATGAATAAGGCATTCCCGGATCAAGTACTTCAAGAACGGTGAAATTCCTCATCACGGAAGCAAGGCCTCCAACATGGTCCGCATGAGGGTGTGAGAATGAAAGGATGTCGATAGTATCCACTCCCAGTTCCCGCAGCCGGAATACAACCGGGGGTTCGAGTGGACCTCCCGCATCAGGTCCTCCATCGAACAGAAGAGTTTTCCCGCCGACAGCTTCCACAACAATAGCGTCTCCCTGCCCTACATCCAGGTAAGAGACGATCAGAGCCGGGGAGAGTGAGTCTGCTTTTTCGATCCAGTGAAGAGTGTCAGGAGCCGTGAAGAGAGCGGTATCTATCAGAACCAGGTCTTCAAGCATCTCTGTCGTTCCGGGGGCGATGCCGTTCACATATTCAAGTTCGGATAACTCCATAAAGGGACCGAAGAGCGTTCGGTACTCAATAATACTTGAGGCTCGTACCGGACCTATGCCCGGAAGCGTCTGAAGCGTCTCTTCGTCTGCTGTGTTAATATCGACATAGTCATTCGATAGTAATGAAAAAGACAATAGTATGGCCAAAATCCAATTCATTACTTGACAATCCCCTCTTTCTGGTTAAGCATACCTATAATAAGAAAGGAGGTTCTAATGAGGAACCTACTTGTAATAGTCGTAATCCTGCTCCTGTTGGCAGCTCCTTCCATCGCCGGCGACATTAGACTCGAAGGAAGCAATTTCACCACTCTGGGCTACATAAGAGATAATGGCAGAATAGAAAACGCTTCCTTTGAAATCCTGGGATACATCAAGGAGGATGGAAGAATTGAGGACGATTCATTCCATACTCTTGGTTACATAGATGATAACGGCACAATTGAGGATGATTCGTTTCAGGAGCTTTACAGCTTGAGCGGAAACGGAAGACTCACCGATTTGAGTTTCATGAGAGTAGCAGAGATACAAAGTGACGGAACGGTGGAGAATAATCATTTTCAGATTATTCTATATGCTGATGGAACCCATGCTGAAATGACCAGGCGGATTGCCATTTTCCTGGTATTTTTCAGCGATCTTCTCGAAGATTAGAAAAAGTTTTCTGATTCAGAAAAGAAACCGCCCGGTTATCTATCGGGCGGTTTCAGCATAGTACTGAGTTCAATGGTTGCCGGATCACTGTCCTCCGGTACAGCCATTCTTTCCAGCTCCTTCTCATCCCTTGGAATGTATCCCAGCCTTGATATTGTGTTCGATTCACGGTGTCGTATCAGAAGGAGCATCCAGTCGTACTGTTCCGGCACTTCATAAACTTTTTTCTCGATGCGGTCATACAGTCTCTGCGTGAAGTCGGATCCATCCGTTTCTGGTTCGAACTGCTCCAGCTCTATTCTGTACCTCATTCCCGGAAGTATAGTATTGTAGGCAATCAGCATTCTGCATCCGGTGCTGCGGTTCAGCCGGTAGGCAGCGGAGGAGGCAAGAACCCGCACTCCAAAACTGTTTACCCATGTACCCCTGGAACCACCATATCCTGTAGGGGCGATGTGCAGGATATCACCCCTTTTCAGTGCCTTGAACATCCATCCGGGATTTTCATCGGGGAAACCTACATGATGCCACCGCTGGCCAACTCTGAGCTTTACGCGCCGGACGAACGGAGGATCATCGGAATAACGGCTGGAGATCAGATTCATCGGATAACCTGACATGGCAAGGAGTATATGAAGTGTCTTCTCATCGCCGAAATGAGGGACCAGAAGCATGACACCCTTATTGTCGGCGAGGGCTTTGTCCAGCAGGTTTCTGCCTCTCCACTCCACAATTTTCTCAAGGTCTGACGGTTTCATTCTGCCGGTGTTGAACAGAGCTACCATTGTTGACTGGTGTTTTTTCCAGTAATTCCTGATAACTCCCTGTCTCCAGGAATCGGAGCGGGATGGAAAGATACGCTGCAGATGAGTATCAATCAGCGCATTTGCAGGGGAGTTGCCGAAAGAACTTCCGATAGATCGGATTATACCAAGGATTCCGACCAGACATGCAGAGCCACGTCTGCCTCGCATCAGCACTGAAGCTGCAGCAACCATTCTGTAGTACGCAGAGATGAACATAGTTTTACTGAATAGTTTCATTCCGTAATATATGAAAGAATGAAGCTTCAGCGGGTCAGGCTAACAGCAGCAGCCTCCCGACGATTTCTCCTTGACTCGCATTGCTTTGCCGCAGCAGATGATTTCGCAGTCAGAGCAATCACATTTTTTCGTAACTTCCAGCTCAACACCGCATTCTGAACAGACAAGGACATTACCCTTTTTAACAGGCTTCATGTAAACCTCCATGATAGATATGACCCTAATTCCTACTATTCGAATATGTATTCGTCCGGTTATATGGTCAATCTGTGATTGCGATTTATCGGGGGCTCATCTTGACATCAGTATAAGTAAACATATGTTTATGCAGGAGGTAACAGCCGATGAAGAAAATCACGGATCGTCAGAAACAGGTTCTCGAGTATATCTGCGCTTTTATAGACGAGCACTCGTATGCGCCCAGCATCAGAGATATCCAGAAGCATTTCGGATTGAAGAGTACAAAAGGTGTGAAAGACCATATCGACAGACTGGTTGAAAAAGGCTACCTGAACCGGACAGAGGGCACGGCAAGGGCGTTGAAAGTTGTGAACGACGGTAATGTATCTGTCATGAGAGTACCTCTCGTCGGTACCGTTGCAGCAGGTCTGCCGTTACTGGCAGAAGAAAACATAGAGGATTACCTGCCCGTTTCATCCGATATGACAAGAAGAGGGGAAGTATTCTTCCTGAGGGTAAACGGCGACAGTATGATAAATGCTGCTATTCTGGATGGCGATCTTGTACTGGTTCGTTCCCAGCCATTCGTCGAACAGGGGGAAATTGCGGTTGTCAGAATAGGAGACGAGGCCACAGTCAAGCGTTTTTTCAGATTTAACAACAGGGTAGAACTGCATCCTGAGAACCCGGATTTTGAACCCATAGTATATTGGACTGAAGATGAGGATATACGAATAGTGGGCAAGGTTACTGCGGTGTTCAGAACACTCGAATAGTCTGATGAACTGATCCGCCGCATTATCAGAATCAGGATAAGGGGGATGCAATTGAGGAATCTACTTTCGATAGGAAGCTTCTGTCTCGCGGCACTCTTAATACTGCTGACCGGCTGCAGAAGATACGTATCAGTTATTACTGAGACACATTCAATTCCCGCAAACAGCACTGTTACTGCATCAACATTCAACGGCTCAATAAATGTGGAATGGTACGATGGCACAGAAATGCTGCTCGAGGTAACCAGAACTTCCAGCCGGAGTGAGGAAGAACTCGATCAGATTCAAGTAGAGATCACCTCAGGAATGATAACATGTATTAAAGCCCACCGGCTTGACAGATACGCAAATGTAGGGGTAAGCCTGAAGCTCAGTCTTCCGCATGGTACCCAAATCAGCGAATTGCACACATCCAACGGAAGCATTTCGGTTGCAGGCGGCGGCGGCACCGCAGAGGTATTTACCAGTAACGGCAACATATCCTTTTCCGATTTCAGCGGTTCGGTAAGTGTCGAAACAAGTAACGGAAGCATTTCGGTTTCCGGAAGCAACCTGGTTTACGCCTCTTCTTCGAATGGAAGCATCACCGGAGAGATAACGAGTATCACTCCTCAGGGAGTCAGACTGCGAACCAGCAACGGTGCTATCAATGTCGAGATTAATTCAAGCCTCAATGCCGACCTGGAGATGGTCACCTCCAACGGTTCTGTTTCGCTAACCGGTGAGGGTTTCAGTGATATCAGCATAGATGATTCAGATGGCTGGGCGACTCTTGGTGCTGGTGGTAACCCCATAACTCTCAGAACATCCAATGGAAGTATCAGAGTAACGGCTGTAACTCCCTAGAGGTCTTTCAGCACCACTCGTACAATGTCAACGATTTCGGAGGGGTTGCGGACTTTGTGATCCGCCCGTTGCATTTCAGCAGGTTTCCCATAACCGTACAGACATCCTATTGAAGGAATTGAGTTCTCAGCAGCAGCCTCGATGTCATGGTATCGATCCCCCACCATAACGGCATCTGAACTGCCGGTACTGCTTATGATATTTCTTACCCTGGTGGTTTTGGATGCCTGACCGTCTCTGCCCTCGAGAAGCGAGAACATATCAGCAATTCCCAGTGAACCTGTGACAAGCTCTATGTAACTCAGGCCGGCGTTAGAGCAGATCGCGAGATTGAAACCCATTTCCTTCAGATCGGAAAGCATTTTGCGTGTTCCCGGATAGAGTTCTCCCCTTTCGGGAAGAGTGATCTTCTGATGTTTCCTGATTCCATGGCGGAATTCACGGCAAATATCATCATCACATTTCAGGAGCTTCCCGCAGAATACTTCAAGAGGCTCTCCGTATAGAGCATTGATGCTTTCAGGAGAAGCGGGTTTGTAGCCAAGATCCGCCATTGCCATCTGAATCGCTGGGACAAGAGCCTTTTCGGTACAGTGGAGTGTTCCGTCAAGATCGAATATCACAGTCTTAGTCAAGTTCAGAATACACCTCTTCCAGTTTTCGAATTGACCGGCAATATACGAAAACTGCGGACTTACACGAAATTGAGTATTTTCCGGCATGGAGAAGTTATGAAATTCGGATGGAGATTGATTATGAAAGCCGAACTGGAGTGTCTTCCCTGTCTTGTACGGCAGGCGAGAGAAGTAGCGATAATGTCTACGGACGATCTGCAGCAGCAGAAGAAGATTATGCGAAGCTGCTTTGCTTTCATGTCAAAGACAGACCTTGACAGGTCACCCCCTGAAATAGCGGAGGGAATCGGCAGAATCGTAAAGTCGATGACGGGAATTGAGGATCCCTACCATGAAGTGAAATTACTCCATACCGCAGCCGCGCTCGAGATGCTTCCGGAAATGGAAAAGATTGTGAAAAGTTCAACTGATCCATTCGAAGCCGGGTTGAGGCTTGCGATCGCGGGGAACATCATCGACCTCGGAGCCAGGGAGAATGTTTCGGATGATGATATTTCCAGCATCCTGCACAAGGCAATGAACGGATCGCTGGAAGGTGCAGACCCACAGCAGCTGAAAGCCCAGATCGAAAAAGCAGAGAGCGTACTCTACCTTGCCGACAACGCCGGAGAGACAGTTTTCGACAGAATATTCCTTGAACAGTTCACCAGTGAGAAAGTCACAGTGGCTGTAAGGGGGGCACCCGCTATCAACGACGCCACACTGGCAGATGCTAAAGCGGCGGGACTGGACAGAGTCGCAAGGCTTATCGACAACGGTTCGGGAACTCCGGCAACCGTTCTAAGTGAATGCTCCGGAAAATTCAGGAGTATTTTTGAAAAAGCAGATGTGATAATCGCGAAGGGTCAGGGGAACTACGAATCTCTTTCTTCATCCGACGCCAATATCTTCTTCCTGTTCAGGGTGAAGTGCAGCCTGGTAGCTGAACATTCCGGATTTCCCATAGGAAGCCTGGTCCTCTTGAAAGCACTGGACGGGTAGAACAGATGGCTGGAAACAGCAGATCTGCACCTATCGGGATATTTGCGACCGATTTCGACGGGACACTGCATATGCCCGGGAGGGATTTTCACGGGGAAGACATCCAGGCTCTTGAATGTCTCGGCAGGATGAATGTCCTCAGGGTTATAGCAACCGGAAGGTCTCCATTCTCTTTCGACAGAATGATGGGGAAGAGAACCCTTCCGGTTGATTACCTTGTTCTCTCCAGCGGTGCTGGAATACAGGATTACCGGACAGGTGAATTCATCCGTACCTTATCTGCTGATGAAGATCTTACCACAGCTGCTGTGAACTGGCTTCGGACTTCATGTTACGATTTCTGTATTCAGGACGAATTTCCAAGGAACCATGCATTCAGCTTCAGTTACAATTCTGCTTCCAATCCTGATATGGAGAGGCGTATTGAACTTTATACCGGTTTCTGCAGAGAGATTCAAAATGGCGACTGGAAGAGTTCCTCTACCCAGATAGTCATCATAGTACCTCCAGATAGACAGAACGGAGTTGTAGAAGAAGTGACCGAATCCCTGGGAGATGACTACAACGTTATAAGGACAACCTCTCCGCTTGACGGCGAATCACTGTGGGTGGAAGTATTCCCCGCAGGGGTATCGAAGAGCTCCGGGGTTGAGTGGCTGGCGGCAAGGTTCGGGCTGTGCGGCAGTGATGCTGCGGCTGTGGGAAACGACTACAACGACCATGACCTTCTGCAATGGGCAGCCCACTCATTTGTAGTTAAGGATTCCCCGGAACATCTCAGATCAAGATTCAGAGAGGTTTCCTCAGTGAATGAGGGAGGAGTTGCCGAAGCTGCAAGATTATGGCTTTTAGAAACGGGCCAGCTGTCCGGAGAGGACTGCTGGCCCGTCTGAGCCGATTTATCTGATCAGTTCCTGCTGATTCTTCTATCTCAGTATAAGGAACGATCTTGTAAGTGTTCCAAGTGACGGCACAGTAAGTTTCATGAAATACATTCCGTTCGGAACAGCGTTACCGTTTTCTGCAGCAGCGTTCCAGGAGAGGGAATGTGTTCCCGCCTCGAGTTCGCCAGCAGCAAGTGAAGTGACCATTCTGCCTGACAGGTCGTAAACAGTCAGTTCCGCATCACCAGCTACAGGGACGCCGAACTCAATCGAGGCCAGCGAGGTAACCGGGTTAGGCAGGGGTCTGTTAAGGTAGAAGACGGGTGAAGTTCCGGTAGGACCCTCTCCTACTCCAACTTGCTGATCGGCCATTGTTATATCCGGATACATGCTGTGTGCCGTAGATGTTATCGTTACAGCGTTCGCACCGGGAATGGTGGGAATAGTGAGGTTAACGACACCTGAAGCATCGGTGTAGTCCGAATCAAGCAGTTCATCCGTATCGGAGTAGTAAGCACCGACAAGCGCGCCCTCGACGGGAGCTTTGGAATCATCTGTAACCGTTACCTGGAAGGAACCGGGCTGAATAAGTCCATGAGTGTTGGTCATTACAGGAAGCGGAGCTGTATCGTTGTATATGTCCATCTCTGGGCATCCGAACAGATGTGTCATCATTATCATGTTATTGCCGCCACTGCCGAAGTATTGGAAACACTTCTCTTTGCCCCATGTATGGGCAGCTCCGAGATGATGCAGTTCCTCAGTGAAGTATCCCCTGAAAGTATGGACCTGCAGAGTGTCCCCCGGTCCTACAGGTGTATTGGTGGATGAACCCATCACGGATATTGCTCCCTTGGGGTCAGCGATGGTTCCCTCGGAGAGGAATGCCTCGCAGAAGCAGTAATAGTTGTCAAACTCACCGTTCTGGCAGCCGATAGTGAAGACCCATGGCATCATTCTGCCGTTCGTAAGAGCTGATATATCACCAATATCAAAACCTGTTGTCATCCATGCAGTAGGACTTCCGTGTCCTATGTAGTTAATTACCTGGAGACCTGCATTCATGTCAGCTATTATCTGTGAGAGATTTGGAGTTGTGCCGCCCAGGGCTGCACAGTAGAAGTCCGAATCGATGGCATGTGCCTGGAATAACTGATGAATCCTGAGAGCTTCCTCAGGAGCCTCGAAATCTGTACATGCCATACTGAAGCCTTTGAGGAACCAGTTCGCTCCGGGCTGGTAAGGGTTCATTTCGTTCTGGTGAATCTTCCAGGATATATATGCAAGGTCCGCCGTATCGTTACCGCAGATCCTTCCGATGTTCATGGATGGAAGAGCGGTTCCTGTCCCGAGTACAGCGTACAGGTTGTCAGCGGCATGACCGGAGTAGTTCGGTGTTGGTACAACAGTTTCCTCGCCGACCAGCAAGATGTACTCCGGAGGGTTGGGCCATGTGTTGAAAGCATTTTCAAGCCATGCATCTATTTCGGAGACGGATCCTCCGATTGCAGAAAGAAGGCCGACTTCAACATTGAAACCCTTCTGCTTCTTCCAGCTGATAAGATCCTGAGCCTGAGCGATGGATTCCTCTGAGCCGATGAACACATAACTTCCATCGATAATGTCCGTATCAATCACCGGTTCGAAACCTATTACTTCTTCGTAAAGGTCAAGGAAACTTCTGGTGTATCCAGTTGTGGAACGGGTGAGTTCATTTTCACCGGTTCCCCCGATACCCTTCACATTCACTACAACCGAAGTCACGATGGAAACATCTCCTGTAGCAGGGTTAACGGATACAGGATTGTAGCGAATCCATGCTACGCGGATATCCCTTAGAATGACTATGGATTCCAGCTCTACTGAACTGGCGGGGAATACTTGAGATGCACTGTAAACGGAGTAATCAATCTTGTATGGGGAAGGGCCTCCTGTGTATGTGGGAGGATTCTGATAAGGTGCAATGCTGTAATTACCAAGGTACTGGCTCTCTTCGCTGACGATTTCAAGTTCGATGTCACCGCTAGAGGGGATAAGAACCATTGTTCTAATAACCGGCAAGTCGGGTGAACCGATAGTTGCCAGAAAACCGCCGTCTGCAGGTATGCGGAACACTGAACCGGACCCGAATTCTTCAAGCTCAGTCTCGAAGCATTCCAGAGCGGAGAGATTGAACTCGATAGTTTTGGTGTTGTCAGTTGACTCAAGAAGAACGATATCTTCAACTGAGCCGGGAGAGCGATAAACTACTTCTCCCGATACAAATGCTGCCGCGAAAAGCACAATCAGCAGTGTGAAAAGCTTCATAAGCAAGTACTCCTGTTCGTTAATATTGAGTGATTGAAAAGATTACTTAGAGCAGGACTATTCTTCCGAATTATCCTCATGTCAATAGGATGAGATATTAGAACATACTTTATTGGAAACGTTTCTGGAAACGCAAGATCAAACACAGATTAATCTTATTATATCTCATCAATCAAACATGAATGTATGCTTTCTCCATCGAAGTACCAGAAGCCAGAACCATCATCTCGTAAACCACAAAAGGTTTCAATGAATCTATTTTTCGAGGAGGTCATGCTATTGGATAACCATACTATTTCATTATCTGCATTGAATAAAACAAATTTACCATGAATACTTGGATATTCAAAAGGAAAATAACCTAAAATGAACCCATTATCTGATATGGAGTGTACACGGAGAGAAACGGGCATTTCTCGTTCAGCTCTGGAACTGCTGATTTCGATATAATCTTCCAATTCAAACAAATCTTCAAATACAGATAGTGTTATTGTACCAACAGTTGTATCTGTAACGTAGCATAATGCCAGTTTTGAATCCGATTCGCTGAATGTAGGGTGAAGTATATGTTCTGGAAGATCAAAGCGCGCGCATTGAATACCGTCAGCAGTACGGATAACCTGGAGTTTATCAAAATCAGTGATAACTACATAAGACCCGTCATTCGAAATAAGAAAGTCTCTGATGCTTAACTGCCAGAACTCATGCTGTTCGAATAGTTCTATGTTCCACAGAAGATTCCCCTGCATATCGTATGCACGCAAGCTGTCATAAGTTGTTGAGTACATGCGGTCACCCGCATGCGATAGACCTACATTGCGTCCCCAGGAGAAATCGTCCCGGGACAGAATGCAGCTAAAATTGGAATCGTACATCCTCAGATGTGTAGATTGTTTCACAAGTACTGTTCCATTGTTTGTTACTCGAATGAGAGGACCCCCAGATAACCCGATCTCACGAGAGAAAAGAGGAATTGACTTGACAGTACTCTCCTCAAGATCAAAGAGAATTAGCTTTCCGTCATGACTACAGTATCCCACCAGGTATCGCCTGTCCGGAGAAAAGGTTATTGTCCAGATGTCACCGGAATATGGAATGGTGTTTACTACAGTATCTCCTTCAAGCAGGAGAACGTACTCCTTGTCAACGAGAACAGTATGCCACTCAAATCCATCCTCCGATTCGGCCCTATACACTGTACCA